>NZ_CP155080.2 GCF_039634365.2 Mucilaginibacter sp. PAMB04168 | reverse complement strand
TGATATCGTTGCAGACGGTTATCATGCGTTCTTTAAAAAGAACGGGGAAACCGAATATAATATTGAAATAAAGAAAGTGCTTGATAGGGTTCAGCACCCGGCTTTAATAAGCTATTTGCAAAAGAGGGGGTTAGAACTTAAAGATGTAGCAGGGGTAGCGAAAGAAGTTCACTGGTCAAATGGAGATAGTAATTTCTTTGCCATTGGTTTTCCGAATGCGAGTAAAGGCTATGCCGTTCGATCAACAGCATATAAAGGTAACTTGAATGGTGGAGGCATATCTACTTTTACTATCGGCAATAATCCGCAGAGCATTAAATTATTTGAAGGCTCGATGGACTTTGCCAGTTACAGACATTTGTTTCCTGATGAAAGCTATAATGCAATACTGCTAAACGGCACTGGAAATCTCACTAAGGTGCTTTGCGAAAAGATAAATACAAAGTCAATAGAAAAGGGCACCCCAGTACATTTATATTTTGATAATGGCCGTGATGGAGTGGGCGGGAAGCATGCTACCAAAAAAGCAATCGAACTCATAAAATCTGCCAGTGACAAGAGTGCATTTTATGCAGAAAAGGGGCTGAATGATATAAATGATTATTTAGTTAATCAGCAGACCACAGAGCATAAAATCAAAAGATGATGAAATGGACGTTTATTTAGCCTTATACGGCTACGACAATAAATACCCAGTCCATAAGCCAACTATTACTGATGTTGTTTTATTAGTGGTTATTAGTGTTGCACTCAATACGCTTTTGGCGGTAGTGCTACAAAATTGGCTGGACAATGAAAGGGAAGAATCAGCGATGCAGTAAAATAGTTTAATACGATAATATGGTTTTTGGATACAAACGGGTTTCTAAGAAAGACCAAAACTTGAACCTTCAAGATGACGCACTAAATAACTTTAAGTGCGATAAGGTTTATTTTGAAAAAGAGAGCGGGGTAAAATTCAGAAAGGAATGGGATACTTTGTATTCACAGCTAAGGGGCGGTGATACTGTTGTTGTTTGGAAAATTGATAGATTGGGCCGTACAGCATGGGAACTAATTAAGCTTATGACCGAATTTAAGGATAAGGATATTCGCTTCATATCAATTAGTGAGGGTATTGATACTGATACGCCAATGGGCAAAATTTGGTTTAGCCTCAATGCCATCCTTGCAGAAAATGAAAGAAGTGTTCAAATAGAAAGGACTGTAGCAGGATTAAAAGCAGCTAAAGACCGGGGCAGGGTAGGAGGTAGGCCAAAAGGCTTAACACCTGATGCAGAATTAAAAATGAAAGCAGTAAAAAATCTGTATGCTTCCAATGTGAGTATAGCGCAGATCAGGAAAACCCTTAATATTAAAAGTAACAGCACTGTTTACAAATACATTAATTATTAAATGCTATCATCCCAAGGTCGGAGCATCCGCAGATCAAGACAGCGCCCTTAGTTAGGCCGGTCTTTTCTGTTTTTAAGTCAGTTGTATTTTGAAATTGCTATCATAGTCAAGTTGGAGCACCTGCAGATCGGCGCATCGCCCCCAGTTAAATGATAGCATTTTTTTAAGCTAGCTCGAAGATCCTCAGCGTATTTTGATAGTATTCCTTCTTCATTACACAAAGTATGCTTGCACAAAACATCGTTCGCAAATTTTGGCTAACAAAATTAGTATATTTGCAATTTGACGTGTCTTTCAAAGTCAGTTATTAAAATATCATCAATTATTTCAATACATTTAACGAATACAATCCTCATAAATGCAATTAACCTTAGAAGAAAAGCAGTTTTTATTAGATAAGATTACGTCAGGCGAGCCAATACCTGATGATTTCAAGGAAAAATTATTTCCAACTATTCAGAAGGAATACGAGTTAAGATATGCAGGTAAGATGCGTAAGCAAGACGTTCTTAGGGGTGAAGATAGTGTCTTGCCAGTACCATTGCAGATAGAAAAAATATTCAATGGTGAGCGTGAGATTTTTGATGATGGTTGGCGAAACATGATTGTGTTCGGTGATAATTTACAGTTCCTTAAAACGTGCTATCAAAACACTGATGAAATTATAAAAAACAGAGTTAAGGGAAAAGTAAAGCTTATTTATATAGACCCGCCTTTTGGGACAGCAAGCGATTTTGATGCCAAAACTGGACAAATAGCTTATACAGATAAAGCTAAAAACAGTGATTTTATAGAGTTTATAAGAAGGCGACTGATAGTAGCCAGAGAATTATTAGCCCCTGATGGTACAGTTTACGTTCACTTGGACTGGAAGAAAAGTCATTATATTAAAGTTATTATGGATGAAGTATTTGGCGAAAGCTGCTTTGTCAATAACGTTGTTTGGTGTTATAAGACGAGGCAGTTTTCAAAAAGGTACTGGAACAGAAAACATGATGATTTGTTGATGTACTCAAAAACAGCTAACGGACATATTTTTAACTGGGAGAAAGTGCTTGAAAATTATTCCGGTAACACTATTAAAAAGTATAAGTATAGAGACGAAAACGGGCAGCCATACAGGTTGAGTGGGAGAGGTATAGCGGAAAGCCCAATTCGATCTCAAAAGGATGTTGACCCTCAATGGGAGATTACTAATCCCGAGTGGGTAGTAAGGGAATATTTAGGAGAGGGTTACGCCCCGTTCGATTATTGGCAAATTGATATCGTTAACCAGGCGGCTATTGAAAGAACATTTTACCCAACCCAGAAACCCGAACAACTGCTCGAAAGAGTTATTAAAGCATCAACCAATCCGGATGACTTAGTTCTTGATTTTTTTGGAGGAAGCGGTACTACAGCTGCCGTTTCAGAAAAGCTTGGTAGACGTTGGATTACTTGCGACATTGGTAAACTTTCCTTCTACACTATGCAAAAGCGAATGCTTACCATTCAGGATACAAAGGATTTAGAAACCGGAAAGAGATACGATAAAAAAGCCAAGACATTTGTAACTGTTAACGTTGGTCATTATGATTTAGCAAAGCTTTTCGAATTGGGTAAAGATAAATATGTGGACTTTGTTCTTCCTTTATTTGAAGTTTTAAAAGCACCAAAGCGAATAAAAGGTTATGATATCGTTGGCGATAAAAATGGTTCTTATGTTTTGGTATGGGAGTTTTGGAAATACCAAACAGATGCAAGTGTTGATGTTATATTTTTAGAACAACTACACGAAGCAATTGGAAGACAAGTTGGAAAGAGATTTTATATTATTGCGCCCGCAAATGCAATTGATTTCATTTCTGATTATTATGAAATAGATGAAGTAAGGTATTATTTTTTAAAGGTTCCTTATCAAATTATTCAAGAGTTGCATAAGCAGGAATTTAAGAAATTTAGGCAACCACAAAGTAAAGGAAAACTTAATACGCTGGATGATGCGGTTGGTTTTCATTTTAAACGTGACCCCGAAGTTGTCTCAAACTTTGATAGTAAAAAACTAGTCATTTCAAAATTCTTATCTACGCTGCCAGAGGACGGAACAGGCCGAGATATGGAAAACTTTGAAAGCTTATCTATGGTCGTTATTGATGCCAATTTTAATGGCAAAGAGTTTTCAATGACAGAAAATCATTTTGCAGCAGATCTGCTTAATTTGAAAAAGAAAAAGAAGCAAGAAGAAGATGAAGATTTTGCAGATGACTTGATTAAGGAGGAGTTAAAACACCAAAAGGAACTGGTCATCTATCCAAAGAATTGTGGTGAAAGAATATGCGTCAAGTATATAGATGTCTATGGTAATGAATTTACAGAAGAATTTAAAAATCAGTAGGTTCTATGCAGGATAAATTAGTTTTTAAAACCCAATCACTGGTTCTCAATATTAATCCAGTTGTTAATCCCTTAACTTTTCCATTAGATGAGTGGGATAGATTTTTAGATATTTTATGTGTTGACAGAACTTATCAAAAACAGGCAATTATTACTGCTATAAAATATTTGTTTTCCGGCAGGTATAAGAGTATTGAAAGCCTGGTTGATGAAAACTATAATCAAAACAGTGAATTAAGGGAACGTTATAAAACAATTGAAGATTATAAAAAAGATATTCAATTGCCCAACAAGCTGTCAGGAACACTTGACTTAGCAACTGGGACGGGAAAAAGTTTTGTGATGTATGGCATTGCTCAAATCGCTTTAGGATTGGGCCTTATTGATAAAGTGATTGTCTTATGTCCTTCGTTGACAATAGAAAGGGGTTTAACCGATAAATTCAATCATTTAAATAATGACCCAGTTTTAGCAGCCTCAATACCAGATTCAGCAGTTATTAAAAGTGCTAATATAATTGATGCCTCTAAAACAATTTTCCCAGGGGATATTTGCGTTGAAAATATTCATGCAGTTTATTCAAAAAACCGAACTTCTATTTTTGATAGTTTAGGTTTCAATAAAGGCGAAAAATGTTTAGTATTAAGTGATGAAGTTCACCACGCCTATAACACAATTGAAGGAAGTACCGATGAACAAAAGGCCATAAAAAAATGGAAAAGCTTTTTAACAGATACAAGTTATAACTTCCGCTATATTTTAGGCTTTACTGGTACAGCTTATATCAATAATGAGTACTTTAATGATGTTATCTATAGATTTTCTCTTAATGCAGCAATAGAAAGTAATTTTGTAAAAACCGTATTTTACACGGCAAAGGACGAAATAGATGAAGAAACTATAAAGTTTCAAAAAATATATCAAATACATAATTCACATAAGGAAGTCTATCAAAAAATAAAGCCCTTAACGCTTTTAATCACCAGGGACATAAGATTAGCAAAACAATTTAAAGAGGAATTTTGCGGATTTATTTCAAAAACAGAAGGTATTCCCTATGATGATGTAAGTAATAAAAAGGTTCTTATTGTCACATCCGCAAAAGAGCATGAAACTAATGTTAAGGTTCACTTGCCAACCATTGACCAAAAAGAAAATACTTTTGAATGGATAATATCTGTATCAATGTTAACGGAAGGTTGGGATGTAAAGAATGTTTTGCAGATCGTGCCGATGCAGGAAAGGGCGTTTGATTCCAAATTGCTAATAGCCCAAGTATTAGGCCGAGGGTTGCGACTGCCTGATGATTATAAAAATGCAAAGGTTACTGTATATAATCATGATAGTTGGAGCGGTCGCATTAAGAATCTGGTTAACGAAATATTAGAATATGAAGTTAAGATCGTGAGCAGCAGTTTGTCAGAAGGAGATAGGGCGAACTATCACTTTACACTACATAATTTTGATTATGAACGAACAACTACCTTAGTTCCAACAAAGGAAACCGCAGTATTCAATTACGAAGATGAATTTATTAAGCTGCAATCTCAAACAGCAGAATTTCCTACATATACAGAATTTGAAAGTTTTAAGGGGGAAATACTTACGAGAACTTTTAATGTTAGAAAGGAAACGGATACTGTAGCAAATGTTGTAAACCACATTTATGAAGCGTTTAGAAGCCTTAAGTATGAAGGCATAGCATTAAAATTGCGGGATGGTGAATTTACCACTCAGCAAATACCAAAGTCTACTATTGAAAGGATTATTAGAAATTCAATGGAAGCTAAAAAAATTGACGGTGACGAATTAACGAAAGTCAATAAAAATGCGATTCTTTCTGCTTTTGGAACTTTATTACGGAAAAAACCAAAGAGTTTAATTACTGTTAGAAAGCCTAATCCTTATTTTGAAATATCCACTTTAAACCGGGGCATCGAATCGACTTCCTTAGGTAATTTGCGAAGAGACACGACTGTTTTTTATACTAATGATTATGCTTCGGAGATTGTTGACGTTAAAACCGGGCAATCATTTGATGATATAAAAGAGGATAGGGCATTTCGTGGAAATTTTATTGACGTTATACCGTTTCTTTTCAAAACGCCAGTTGACATTGTTTTTACCAGTAGTGAACCAGAGGAAAAATTTGTAGGCTATTTATGTAAAAAGGATAATGCAGCAAAAATTACGTCATGGATTAAATCTAAGAATCAGAGCTTTTATGAAATTGAATTTAGCTTGACCAAAGCTTCCAGTTCACATACCAAGCCACAGCAAAAGTTTAATCCTGATTTTTTAATTTTAATACGTGAAAGCGGTTTTGATAATATTATCGTTGTTGAAATTAAGGAGGATGGTGCAGACAGTGATATCAACAAAGCAAAATTTAAATATGCAACTGAACATTTTAGGGATTTGAATAAAGCCCTAAAAGACGCAGGAATTAATCAAAATTACATCTTTCATTTTCTAAGCCCTTCAAATTATATCGAGTTCTTTGATCACCTTCGTAGTGGCAAACTTGTAAAGAATGAGTTTACAAGCGAGTTGGATAATTTATTGGATAGTTAAGGTTGCAAGTTAATGATAGCATTTATTAAACCTGCGGCTTTGCCGGCCATCTTTTTTTGATAGCAATATTTTCTCCTGGAGATCTTTTAGATCTTCTATTTTGATAGCAAAAAAGCCCTACTTATTGCAGGGCTTTTTATTACAATTTGTATTTATCAGCGACTGCATTTAAAATAAGGTCTTTTACTGATGTTCCCGAGTTCGCGCTCATTATTTTAAGTTGCTTCAACCAGCCTTTCTTCATTCTTAGGGGATAACCGGTAATTTCTTCTTCTTCTTCCAAATCAGCCTCATTTTTTCTTTTTGCTGTATTATCAGCTTTTGGGGGCACACTAAACAGTGCACCTACACCAGTCATGTTTTTGTTGTTTTCTTCTAAATTTCCCAAGTCTTTCTTTGCCATGACCTTATATTTTTGTTAAAATTTCGTTTACTAAACTTTCATAATCCGTTGCCCCATTTGATGTAGGAGCATATTCAAATATATCCTTACCGTGTATAGGTGCTTCGGCCAAGGCCACATTAATTCTAATTTTACTGGTAAGCAGCTTGTCGCCAAAGTGTTTCTGTACGCTTTCGGTAATATGTTCTGTCAACAACCTTTTAGGATTGCATTTGGTTATAAATACACCGCCAATAGTCAGGTTCTCATTATAATGGTTTCTAACATCTGAAATTATTGATACCATTCTATCAATACCCCTGTAGGCATAATATTCCGCTTCTAAAGGAATCAGTACAGTATCGGCAGGAACAAGTGCATTAATGGTGAGCATGCCCAATGCCGGAGGACAGTCTATTACTATGTAATCGTATTTCTTTTTGAGTTTTTTAATCAGATTTTTTACAATGCTTTCCCGGGCCAGTCTAGAAACCAATTCAAGTTCGGCACCCACCAGTTCTAATGACGAGGGTACCAGGTCTAAATAATCATTGATTTTTTCTATCGGTAGATCAATGCCATCCCTGATGCTGTTATAGATCGAGACTTTAACATCCCGTTTACCCAACCCTTCCGTAAGATTGGTTTGTGGGTCAATGTCAATTAACAGGGTTTTTTTCTTTTGTCGTGCAAGCCCTGCCCCTATATTGAGAGCCGAGGTAGTTTTCCCCGTACCCCCCTTGTGGTTTAATATAGCAATGGTTTTCATATCAAATCAATGTTTACACAATGATACGTAAATATCTTTATATAATGATATCTTGATATAAATATATTATTTTTTTAATTGTCGCTCGAGCGCAGCAATTGTTTTGTCTTTTGACTGTAGGAGTTCTATATATAGGTCACGTTCTGAATTAAGCCGTTTAATATCGGCTTTGAGTAATTCGATCATTCTGTCTTTAGTGTCGGAAGCTGCATTGGGATCAGATGTAGTATTTACAACTTCTGGTTGATCAGGAGGGGTTTCAATAAAGAACATTTCGCCCTGGTTCTTTTCCAAGTAATTTATGTTGATTTTATGAATGTTTATCAGCATAAGTTTGACCTTGCCTGATAACCCATTCTTTCCTCTTTCAATATCGGAATACCCACCTTGCGTAAGACCTATGGACTGGGCAAAGTCCAATTGGCTGTACCCTAAAGCTTTTCTGATAAGCTTTAAACGTTCATTCTCATTGTTACCCATAAACTTTATTCATACGTTCCTTTAATTATAGCAAAACTGTAATTAGGCTTTATTTTTGTGCTATTTGCTTTATCCCTGAAGCAATGGAGTTTTGTAAGCAGGGTGTAAAGATATAAAAGTAAATATTTTTTTTGCGATTAGGCGGTCACATAACCTAAAACAATTATTCACGTTATAATATATAATTAGCGAGTTAACTATTAATAAAAAGCTCATTGCCCTATGATTAAAGCCGGTAAAAACCACAAATCACATGTAATCGAAATCCTTACTAATTCTTTCGAGGATAACCAAAGCGTGAACTACATTGTAAAACAGGATATTAAAAGAAAGGAGCGCATCCGTGCCCTGATGGACTACTCTTTTGAAATTTGCTATATGTTTGGTGCCGTGTACCTGTCAGATGATAAGAAAGGTTGCGCACTTGTATTATATCCTGATCAAAAAAAGTTCTCCATTAAATCAACCTTATTGGATGTACAGCTACTTCTAAATGCTATTGGATTGACAAGAGTAAGTAAGGCCATGAGCCGGGAGAGCGCCATTAAGAGCAATTACCCAAATGAACCAATATATTATTTATGGTTTTTAGGGGTTTTTAATGCCGATCAAAATAATGGAGTAGGAAGCCAGCTATTAAAAGAGATCATACAAGATAGCCAAAAGCTGCAGAAGCCGATCTACTTAGAAACATCAACTATTAAGAATATACCTTGGTATCAAAAATTTGGTTTTTCTATTTACCAGGAGTTAGATTTTGGATATAAACTATTCATGCTTAGGAGGGGTAAAGAAGCACCTACTATATGAAAGTATTTAACACGGACATGCACATTGTGACATTTATCTTTGTGATTTTTGAAGCAATTATGCTCTTGTATCAGTTCCTATTTTACTTACAAAGACCATTCGAAAAGAAACGCCTCTACTATATCATTTTATTAATTCTTTTTATCATTTATAATATATGTGGGGGGTTGTTTCCAGACCCGACTTTGAAACGAATTTCTCTAACGGCGCAAAATATACTTGCCTGGGGAAGTGGTGTCGCTCTTGCCTGTTTTATGCCTTATTATTTTTATAAAGCTTACGACTTAGAAAGGTTGAGGTTTCATGCAAGGTACGGGGTTTTATTATTCCTGTTAATGCCATTTCTTATATTCTTTGGCATTGAATATCTGATACAAGGAAATATTGACAGAGCGGTAAAGCATGGGGTAATTATTCCATGCGTTTATGCCGTCATTTGCGTAATAGCTATGTACCGATCCATCAGGTTAAAACAGGGCGAGGATAAAAAACTTGGCAAAGAAATGCTTTTAAGTTTGATTGCTATTGCGCCCTGGGTATCAATGCCTATTCTGTCATTTTTCAGAGTTAGTCAATTGCCAGAAGTTTTGGTCATGAATGGTGGTTTCCTTTTAATAACAGGGCTGTTTATTTGGCAAACGGTAGAACAGAGCCGAGAGGAAAATCAACGTTTACAGGCGTTAATTTTAACCGTCGAAGATAGCGAGGTGAAGCAAGATGTATTTTTGGAAAATTGCGAAGCCTACAGATTAAGCCCAAGAGAAATTGAGGTAGCAGCTTTGATAGCCGATGGCTTGAAGTATAAAGAAATTGCCGATCGTTTATTTATTCAAGAGCGAACAGTTACCACCCACGTTCAAAAAATGTTCCTTAAAACAGGAGTTAAGAATAAAGTTGAGCTTTTAAATATTTTAAAGGGAAAAGACCAACTATTCAGATAGCCGTATATACGTATAGTTGCATAGGCAATTATACGTATATTTCTATATTCCTAAAATCCAGTAATTTACGAGTGTATACGTATAATGACGTAGTATAAAAATACGTCATTTTTGACCTCTAAATAGTAGTTTTAGCGTATTTACATCCGTCCGTATAACCGCCATATTTGCTTCAATCTATCTTAAAGAAACAAAATGAAGCCTTATGTACCAGTAGTGACAGTGATAGTCTACTATGCGATTTTAGCTGTCATTGCCTACCGAAAGGCATCAAAAAAAAGGCTAAAGACTTAAACCCATTTTTTTCTTGAATAGATGTTAAAAGTTGTAACCGATAAAATTAAATCCTTGGTTAATAAGTTGTTGCGTACAAAATATAGCAAACTATAAAAATTTGTTTGTAAAATATAGCAAAACCGTATATTTGTATATCCGAATAGCTGATTAGCTAACTATTCAGATCAGTTAAATAGGTCTTTGACATTGGGGGAAGAAGCATTTTTGGTGCAGAGCCAAAAATTATGAGCAGTTACACTCACTCTTTATTCATCGAGTTATGAATTATAAGACTGTTTTTGACGAACCATAGGCAGCCAGTTTTGGCAGGTATGTAGATACCGACGTGAGTATTCCCGAACGCATATACAGGCAGAGTTAATTAGTTAACTGTTGGTGTCGCAACCACTGCCTGTACAACGGGATTAAGTTCCTTTCTTTTCTTTTTGCCGATTAGCCTACGGCCAACCAATCACTTTTAAAATACAGCAATCAAATAGCTGAATAGTCATATATCTAAATAGCTGTATATCGGAATATCTGTATATATAGATATCTGTTTATTGACCGCCATTAGCATTTCCGGCAACGGCATAGTTGAGTATTCGCATATCGGCATATATGGCGCTTGCAAATCAGGCGTTTTCAATACCATATCGGAATGTTGTTTTTCTAACTGCAAGATGTGTTTTTGTGTATCGTAAACCCTTCGGGATTTACCCTACACAACACGTTCTTGCCCATTCTTAAAATTCATTCGTACCTCATAAATTTTAAAAATAGGGGGTAGGGAAAAATTCGCAACTCATTTTTCTTAAACCAACCACGTACCTATGAGCAGAAACAAAGGTGGAAGGCCACCCAAAAATGAAGGTCAAAAAATTAAGCAAGCACACTTAAGGTTGACCGAAGAACAGCATAAAAAGCTAATGGAATTAGAAGATCAGATAGGGTTAAACCGAACAAACCTTTTTATAAAGAGGGTCTTAGAAAATCAGGATTTCATAATAACCAAAGATGTACTTGTTCAGCTTGCCAAGGTGGGCGCTGAAATGGGGAAGGTGGGGAGCAACATAAATCAGTTGGCAAAACATGCAAACACCATTATCAAAAACCACCAGTTGCCACCTGAAATAGTTTCACAGTATAACGACCTATTGGGTCTGCACCTGGTACAAGAAAGGGAGTTATATAAAGTATTGAGGCAGATGTATAGGGTAATGAAGAATTAGTATGGTAGTAAAAATACTCAATAGCAACAGTTCCTTTAATGGTGTTAGCTACAACACAAACAAGATGGAGAAGGACAAAGGGGAGCTGATGAAAACAGAAAATTTCGGCTACCTGCAAAACATCCCGAACGTCATGCCGGAAGAATATAAAAATTTTCTCCGTGCCCATTCAAACACTAACTCTATAGTCCAAGATAAACAGTTGCATCTGATATTATCAGGAGAGGGGAGGGAGTACAATAAACACCAATTAACAGATATGGCCGATGCCTTTATGAAAGAAATGGGGTACGGTGATAATCCCTATATGGTAGTTTTTCATAACGATACGGCTAACAACCATGTTCATATTGTAAGCAGCCGGATAAATTCAGAGGGTAAAAAGATTAACGACTCATTTGAGCATAAGCGAGCAATGTCAGCTATTCAAAAGATCGTTAACAACGATATCAGTTATTCAACCATACAACAGGTCAAAAATTCTTTCGATTATAGTATTTCGACCGTTGCGCAGTTTAAGCTTCTTTTCGAGCAACAAGGTTATTCCGTTTCTTACAACGATAGGGATATGACCTTGCGCAAGTACGACGATGTTCAGCAGGTAATTCCTATTAATAAGGTGAATGCCCTGATTGCTGATAGTAAAAAAGATAACAGCAGGATACTTCAATTAAAAAGCATCATCAACAAATACAATGGCCGTACCGACCCTTCGGTAAGGGTGGTTTATGAACCATCAAAATATAACGATGTAAAAAAGCCTATTGGCTACACTTCCGATTTAGCAAAGGTGCTAAAAGAAAAATTCGGGTTGGATATAGTCTACCACGGAAAAAAAGGATTACCGCCCTATGGCTATAGCATTATAGACCATTCACATAAAGCCATTTACAAAGGCGGCGAAATCATGCTCATTAAAGAGTTTATTGATAACAGCTCCTTTAAAGGTCGAAAAATTCAGGATACAGCGCAAATACAACTAACCGTTGACGGATTTACGGAAAAGGAAGCGTCCGCAAAAATATTTGGTGAGCGGTTGGGCAGGGTTTCATTTGCTGCCATCTCCAAAGAAAAACTGGCATTGATAAATGTAGTTCTTAAGTCGGCCCTGCACGAGTTCAATTCAGTAAGTGAGGGCTTAAGCCGTCACAAGATCGAATTGCTTACAGATACTAAGGGCTTATTCGTGTTGGACAAAAGCAGCAATATTATGATTGATGCAAAACGGGTGTTAAGCCCTTCTGATTACGCTTTAATGGCAAGGCGTTCAGGTCTGAAATTACCGCAAAAAGAAAAAGAGGTCATACTCAACACCGACAACAGCAAAGCCTATTCACTTAAAGGCTTACTTAAAAATCATGGTGCAGCTAATTACCAGTTTGATAAAGAAGGTAAGCCAAGCTACTTCATTGAACTATTGAAGCCCGATGGAACCTTTAAAATGGTTTGGGGTATAGATCTTGAAAGAGCGGTGGCCGAATCAGGGTATCAAGTTGGCGATATAATTCAGCTTAATTATAAAGGATTTAATGAGGTGCAAATACAAATTCCCGTTAAAGATGCCCAGGGTAATACCATCCATTATGAAGATAAGGTAGTCAAGCGCAACGACTGGGAGATTTCAGAACCGGACGAGCGGTCAAATTCAAACTCCTATCAAGGCAATACTTCCGAAGGTTCCGTTTCTCAACCAGTCATGAGCAGTCACGAGGAAACAGCGTTATTTGATGCTATCCAAAATTTTGAACTAAGCATTGCCGATGATATCGATGATGAACAGATCAACGGAAGGAACAGGCGCAGGGTTAGAAAATCACGAGTAAACACAAGATAAATCACAAGCATATGATTATACTATTCGCAAATCAAAAGGGGGGTGTTGGTAAATCTACCCTTGCCGTTTTATTCGCAAACTACCTTTCATTAGTACAGAATAAAGAGGTTGTTATATTTGATATGGACAACCAACGGTCTATTTATAATAAAGTCCAAGCTGCCCAGGTATTGGAGAATAAGCCTCTATATGAAGTAGAAGCTGCCGAGATGGAACAGTTCAGTACCATTAATGAAATAGTCAGAGAAAAGGAAGGACTGATTACAATATTGGATGTAGCGGGCAACATCGAAAACGATAGCCTTATACCCATATTTAAGGGTATTGATTTAATTATCTGCCCTTTCGCTTATGATGAGTTTTCGGTAAGTGCGACCATCGACTTTTCAGAAGTGGTACGTACACTGAATGAAAAGGCAAACATTGTTTTTGTACCCAACCGCATCAAAACGAATGTTAAGTACGAAACGCTCGAGAGCGTCAACAAGGTGCTTTTAAATTTTGGGGCGGTCACACGGCCACTTCCCGAAAGGATAGACTTTCAAAGGATAACCACCTTTGAGACACCGCCCAGTATCATACAGGCAGTTTCCCCGGTATTCGATTTAATATTCAATGAGTTCATACATAAATATACTGGGTCATGGAAAGAGAAAGTATAAAGGCAATTACCGAACGTGTTCGTAAAGAGAGGGAGCAGGTAATTTTGAATGGAGGAACGGAAGCCACAACCATACAACCAGAACCCCAAACTGTAAAACCGTTCGACGGTGAGGCATCGACCATTGCACCACCAATAAGCGTTAAACCGCCACCAGTTATTTTGACTGATGGACAGGATTTAGCAGAACTCATACAGCAGATCACTTCTGTAAAGGTGTCAGGGCAAACAAAAATGTTGATCAGGTTTGACGACAAGCACATGCCCGTCTTGAATATGCTTCAACCAGCTTTGAAAATCAACGTTGTTCAGTTCGTCAATTTTTTGGTAGAACGTTTCTTTGAAACGAATCCTGATATCAAAACGCTAATGAAAAATTCACTTAAAAATTCACTTAAAGAGATATAATTATGAGTTGGTCAAAATTTACAATAGTGCTGATAGTTGCCTATGTGGTTTACTATTTATTCAACATCATCATGGATAGTTTGAAAAGCAAAAACGTAAGTGCTGCAACAAGCGGAGGGGATGTTTTAACATTTAGTGAGGAAGTCCAAACCACGCCTGTAGAGCATGAAGAAGAAAGGGTGGTGGTTCCGGTGACCGTTCTTGACGAATATGAAGAAGATAGCCAAAATGCGGTTTGGGAACGGGAGGACGAGGACACCGAGGAACTTAATATAATTTCCCATAACATCAATACCTCAACAGGCGGCATTACCCAAATGTCAGAGGTTATAAAACTTGCGCAAAACAACACGATAGATTATAAACGTTCAATCGTCTTTTAATATGAAAAACTACAAGAAGATACATTATATCAGGGCTGCTACATTGACAGCCCTTTTTTATTGCCTTATTTCGCCATCCTTCGGACAAGCACCCGGCATTCAGGAATTTGGGGATGCAACACGAATGGTCAAAAATCAATACCATGCTTTGACCTATACTGCATCTATACTGGGCGCTATTTTCGGTTTGGTCGGTGGGCTAAGAATTTATAACAATTGGCAATCAGGCAAGCATCATATTGATGCACAGGTAATGGGTTGGTTAGGGGCTTTTATATTTCTTCAACTAATCGCAGTAATTATCGGTGCCATGTATGGTGTGTAATGTTTGCTATCATAGTTAGGTCGGAGCATCCGCAGATCAGGGAAGCGCCACCAGTTAAATGATAGCATTTTTTTAAACCGGCTCGAAGATCCTCAGCTGCTTTTGATAGCATTCCACTTCTCTGCAGCGAACCAGGTTAAACTAAACTGATAGTAAAACCTATCAGTAAACTTCCCAATCAGCAATTTTTAATCAATAGTTTTTTAATCAAATTTTTTTATCCATTAATTTTTATCTGTTATGAAAATGTCAAGCAAATTCAAAAAAGCGTTCGCAGTTGCAACTTTAATCGCAGTATCTGCAAGTCAATCAATGGCGCAAGATGGTATCACTGGTATCAATGCAGCCAATACTTCTTTACGCCAGTACGTTGACCCAGTTGCTACATTATGCCTTGCAATCGGGGCGGTTGTTGGTATTATCGGTGGTGTTCGTGTTTACATCAAATGGAACAGCGGAGATCAAGATATCAACAAAGAAATCATGGGATGGGGCGGTTCTTGCCTTTTCTTAGTACTGGTAGGCGTTATTATCAAAGCTTTCTTTGGTGTATAATGGCAAAGCAATTCAACATTTATAGGGGGCTTCAAAAGCCCCTTATTTATCGTGGTTTTCAAGGAAAATTCATCGGATGGGGCATAGCATCCCTTGTCATAAGCTTAGTTGCAGGTGGAGTTGTCGGCAGTTTAACAAGCATGGCATTAGGAGGGCTCATTTGTGTAGGTGGCTTTGTAGGTGGCCTGGTTTTCACGGCTCAACAGCAGAAAAAAGGATTGCACTTCAAAACAAGGCATACAGGCATATTCAGGTTTGGTACTGATTTTAGAAAATTAAGACATGGCACAAAAACGTAAAACAGAGTTCAATCTACCGTATTTCGGGATAGACGAAAGTGGGAAATACCCAACCATTTATAATTTAAAAGGGGATTATGGCGTAGTGATACAAATTAATAATCCAGTACTGCAATATTCAGCAGACCCGAGCGCCTATGATGGTTCGCACCAATTGTATGTAAACATCACTAAGATTTTAGGCGAGGGGTACGTAATCCAAAAGCAGGATGTTTTAACAAAGAAGATTTATAATAAAGCAGATAGCACCGAATACTTACAGCAGAAGTATGACGAGCATTTCAACGGTAGAGAATATACCGACCTCACTACTTATTTGGTAGTTACCCGAAAAGGAAAACGAGGTTCTTTTTATAGCTATAACAAAAAGAACTATAACGATTTTGAGCAAAACATCGGCAAGTTAGAAGACCTGCTAAAAAGAAATAGCTTGTCACCCAAAATTCTAACCCGAAATGAAATTGACCTTTACGTGAAGCGCATACTTAGTATGAATTTTAGTACTAATAACGTTTCGCTCAATAATATGCGTGCTACAGATGTAGAAATACAAATGGGCGATAAAGCGGTTCGCAGTATTCCGCTTGTCAATATTGATACTATTGATCTGCCGGAGAAAGTTTCCACCCACATCGAGCGGAACGATAAAGATACCCTTAAAGGTTTCCCCATTGATACAATGGGCTTTTTATATAACGTACCATTATACCAAACCATAATTTACAACCAGATCATAGATATACCTGCCCAAAACATGACACAGCGTAAGTTGGAGTTAAAAAGAAAAAGGCATTCAGGTATACCCGACCCTGCAAATTTGATGTGCGTTGAGGATATTGATAATTTACTGGTAGATGTAGCCAGGGAGAACCAAATGCTTGTTTATTGTCACTTCAATATTTTGGTTTGTGCACCTTTAGAGACTATTCAGCAAACCTGCAATTACATAGAAAGTTCTTTGTTCCAGCAGAGCATTATACCTAATAAAAATGCCTATAACCAAATGGAACTTTTCAGAACGGCTATGCCCTGCAACACGGTCGAGTTAGCGGACTATGATTTGTTTTTGACCACCGCAGATGCAGCCCTTTGTTTTTTTTTTAAAGAAGCCCTAAGTAAAGATGAAGTGAGTGGCTTTCAAATTCGCTTTACTGATAGACAGGGCATACCTGTAGCAATTGACCCCGCAGATTTGCCAATGCAGACCAATAGGATTAATAACCGGAACAAGTTTGTTCTTGGCCCCAGTGGTTCGGGAAAGTCCTTTTTTATGAATGCCCTGATCGAACAATATTGCATGTACAATAAATCGGATAAGCCTAAATGGTTGATGGATGTTGTAATTGTTGATACGGGGCACTCTTATTCAGGGCTCTGCTCGTATTATGGCGGTAAGTACATTACTTATTCGGAAGAAAAGCCCATTACCATGAACCCTTTTGCAATCAGTGAAAGTGAGTACAATATTGAGAAAAAGGATTTTTTAAAAACGCTCATTAGCTTATTGTGGAAGGGTGCCGATGGCACGGTCAATCAGGTAGAAAGTGACGTAATTTCCCAGGCAATTTCATCCTACTACAGTAACTTTTTTGGGAAGCCCCTTTTCGTCGATATTACCGAGGAAGAAGAAAGGGAAATTTTAAAGGAAGCGGAAGCCGAGGCAGCCCAGTTGGACTATACCGAAGAAGCAAAGAAATCATTAGACCTGGACGGTTTGTTAGCGGAAGCCCAAGCACTCACTAATAGCTTTGAAGGAAGTTCAAACGAAAAGCTTACGTATTATGAACAGCAATATCAAAGGCTTTATGATGAGCAATTACAAGGAACCATTGAATGGCTTAAAGATGCACAGGCCGATGATCTGTATATCACCAAATTGACAGAAGCGAGAATAAAAAACAAGGAGGAATTTAAAAGGAAGAATGTTGTTGAACTTAATTTCAACTCTTTTTATGAATTTGCTTTGTATAAAATTCCCGAGATAAAAGAGCAGGAACGCATACCCTTCGATATTGACGAATTTCGTTTTGTTCTGAAAAAGTTTTATAAAGGTGGCGAGTTCCAAGCGATCTTAAACGAGGAAGCCGATAATTCAATGTTCACTGAATCCTTTGTGGTATTTGAAATAGATAGTATCAAGGAGCATAAAACATTATTTCCAATCGTAACGCTGATTATTATGGATGTTTTCATCCAAAAAATGCGTTTCCGTACCGAACAGCGCAAGGCACTAATCATTGAAGAAGCATGGAAGGCCATTGCTTCACCACTTATGGCCGGATACATCCTTTACCTGTACAAAACAGTTAGAAAGTTTTGGGGCGAAGCAATAGTGGTTACGCAGGAGTTGGGCGATATCATAGGTAATGCGGTAGTAAAAGACAGTATTATTAATAATTCCGATACCACCATGCTGTTAGATCAGTCGAAGTTTAAAGACAATTTTGATGAAATAGCCAAGCTGTTAGCGATCAACGCCCATGAGCGCAAGAAAATCCTTACCATTAACCAGTTGGACAACCACGAAAATAGAGGCCGATTTAAAGAGGTTTATATCAGAAGGGGAGCCACAGGCGAGGTTTACGGTGTTGAGGTTGCTCTCGAGCAATATTTAATATATACCACCGAGAAGCCGGAGAAAACCGCAGTTGAATGCTATAGCAACTTTTACGGCAGCTACAGGGCAGGTATAGACAATTTTGTGAAAGACCTTAAACGATCAGGATTAAAACTTCCCCAGTTTTTCAATAAGGTCAACAGTATGCGTAGGCCAATCTACGAAGAAGGCAAGGCCGAAATACTACAGTTAGTTAGTTAATCATCCCAAATCATTACTTATGAAAACACGATTTTTATTGTTGTTTGGCTTAGGCATTATGTTGATGCAAAAGGCCAACGCCCAATCTTTGTACATCGACCCTGTTACTTCCGCTGCACAAGCTGCACACGCAAGCGTGATTAATTCCCAGTTAAACGTCACCAAGGAAAAACTAACCCTGGTGGAGAGAGGGCAGTTAGCCGTAACTGGACAATTAGGCATTGTCAATGATATGCAAGCGAAGATCTACAGGGGGCTTTCGCAAGTTTCTTCCATTCTAACGAATCTCGCAGATGTGCAGGAAATATCAAGAATAACCATTGGTATGACGGATGATATCAATAAAGGCATGGCCGTTGCAGCAAAAAACCCAGTCCTTTTAGTTTTCGCCCAAGATCAGGCCAACTATTTCTATACAAGAGCCACAAAATTAGCTTTAGAAGTTAGCCAGTTCGCTTTAAAGGGCGGTGAAGGAAACCTAATGGATGCCGGAGAACGAGCCAAGCTAATTCATAAGGTAATGACTGAAATGTTAATCCTTCGCTCATTGACTTACGGCATGTATAGGGCAATGTATTATGCTCAAATGCGAGGTGTTTTAAGGTCGCTTAATCCATTCCAAGGATATATAAATATGGATGAACAGATCATGAATGATATCCTTCGTAAACGCAAGTATTTAAAGTAATGGCTTATGAAAAAATTAATATTCACCCTGCTTGTAGGGTTTATGATCTTACAGGCTAACGCTCAGGTCAACGTCCCCTTATTGCACCAATTGGTAAATGATAGTAAATCAGAGAACAAAAAGCAGATAGACGCTAAAACCGAACAAAGAAATTCTACTGCCATTGAAGAAAGCAACAGGGGATTAATGAAGCAGGTTAAAACCAAGTACCGCACCCTGCAAGAGCGTTTCGCAAAAATGAGCATTGTATTTGATGCTGCAAATATTGGCATTAGTGCCACCCCTTTAGTCCGGGAGATCATCAAACAGCAACAGGTAATTGTAACCTATGCGCAGAGCGACCCCGTGTTATTGCCCGTTGCGCTTGACAGCGAAGTGATCTTTGTTAAACGGGCAAATTCCCTTGTTAACTATCTAATCGGCATATGCGCAACCGTTGGTGATCTCAACCAAATGAAAGTCAGTGACCGAAGGATACTCTTTCAGCACATCATAGACGAATTAAAAGCCATTTCCTATTTATCGGGCGGGGTTGCAAGAACCTTACAGGCAGCCGTTATCAAAAGCCGGGGGACAGACCCCTTTTCAGACTATATCAACCGGGAAATGGGGGTAGTTGACGATATAATGAACAACGTTAAAATCCTAAAGCAATGAAGCGCCTATTTATACTTATAGCTTTTCTTTTTATAATAAAAGTCGGCTATGCTCAAAGAGTGGTGTTTGACCCAGGGCACTTAAATATAGTTAACTCAAATGCTGCCACAAGACTTGCAGGGGAATTTGCCTATCACGCTTCACTTGAACAAATCCGGAGAAATACAGATGATATTGCCGTTAACCTTACCAGTGTTTCCTTAGTGCAAACTATGATACATCGGTCTTTAACCGAAGTCAACGAAGCATTAAAAGATGCCATTCAGGTAAAGCAAATGGCTTATCTGATAGATGATATTTACAGATATAGCGGTGAGGCCATCGAATTAGCAAAAGGCAATCCTGAACTGATGTTGTTTGCCGAGGAATCAACCCAACAACTAAAATATAGGGGTATCAAAATATTAACGGAAGTTTCATCTGTAGTACTACAGCAAAAAGAAAACGTCCTGATGAATTACAATGTTCGGGACGAACTTATAAGAAAGGTTCTTGATGAACTACGAATCATGAATGCATTAATCTATGGAATCCGGCAAAATATGTACTGGGCGAAAACACGGGGGGTAATAAAGAGCCTAAACCCATATCGCCAATACATTGATAAAGACCTTGCTATCATGGATGATATCTTACGTAAACGCCAAATGATAAAACGATGAATTATGAAAACGACTTTTCTAATACTCATACTTACAGGTATGGGCTTTTCCTGCTTTTCGCAAAAGATAATTAACGACAAGGCCATCATCTACCAACAGGAAAGGATGGTATATAAACAATGGGATAAAGACAAGTTTATTCCTGAATTTAAATGGTACAACCCCGGCTCCTATGCTGCTTACGCCTTAACCTGGTTATTGCAGCCAGGTTATAAAAACGGGCCTGATATACGGCCACTTCGGGCGGGTGGCGAACAAACACAACGCCTTGCCTTGGCAGCAGCTATGCAGGTATCTTCCAACTATTATAAGAAGGAGGCAGATACTTTAAGAAATACCGCACTTGCAGAGTTTTATAATTATTCCGGCACAGTTTCCACTACAGACCCCCTCTACAACCTTTATTATAAAAAAGAGCTTGCCCCACTGGATAACATTGAGGCTAATGCCTTTAAAAATGTACCTGCCAACGTGGTTTTGTATATGGCGGAAAGTGGTGCTTATAACTGGTATCTCACCGAAATGAACAGCTTACGAGAACGGTTCGAAAATGCGAAACGAGTTGATATCGATAGAGGTCAGCGCATTTTATTATACCATCGTATCATGTTAGAGCATCGAAAGTTAGCCGAGAACTGGAAATACAAATTAGCAATGTCTGAAATGATGCTTGCCTATAAAGAGAAGATGAAGAATAAAAATGAAAAAGGTAGTACCTATTTCAATGGCACCACCAAGAGCGAGGACGAGATCATGAATGATATTTTAAAAAACCGAAAAACACTTAAACCATGAATAAGAAATTAGTAGCACTACTTATCCTGATAGTCGGGATAATGTTCACCAGTTTGAGTGTAAACGCACAAACGCCAGTCGGAAACGACCAATATAAAGATGCAGTTAGCTTTTTGCAGGGCAACGGAGTTTACGACCGCCCAGTAATGAAGTTTTTTGAAGGCATGAGAGATTACGCCTTTGGCAACTTTGCTGCATTCATTTACGATGCGCAGGGTTTGGCCTGCATTTTCATGCTGATGTTTTTCTCCATTAAATCTTATGAAATGATGTCCGGTGATAAGCAATTGGAGGTGATGCCGCTGTTAAGGCCGTTTGGTTTAATGATGGTCATTATGTGGTGGGGCGTTTTTTGCAGGGTACTTGCCTATCCTACCGATCTTGTCGCTGCCAAGGCCGAGGCCATGTTTGGTGAACAGCAGGACGAAATAAATAATATGAGGTTTGAACGGGCTGCACTAATGATACAGGTTGCAGATCAACTAATGACTTTTCAGGCCAAGACCGAAATAGCGGCAGACGAGGCCAAAGAAACCAATCAGGGTGTAGGAAAACAGATCGTTGAAAGTGTAAAGGGGTTCTTTGCAGATAATATTTATAACCCCATTGTAGAA
This sequence comes from Mucilaginibacter sp. PAMB04168, assembly GCF_039634365.2. NCBI lineage: Bacteria > Pseudomonadati > Bacteroidota > Sphingobacteriia > Sphingobacteriales > Sphingobacteriaceae > Mucilaginibacter > Mucilaginibacter sp. PAMB04168. Next base: position 37,811 of record NZ_CP155080.2, on the reverse strand, counting down.
ATGAAAATCAGAATGCAAACCAGTTTGCAATTACTGCTCACGCAAGCTTTGGAACTCATTTCCTTATGGATATTAAGAATTTGCGTTTATGTTGTTTTCATGCTTCAAATTATCTATTCAACCATCTTAGTCATACTTGGGCCGTTTTCGGTAGCGGTGAGCGTACTTCCTGCATATAGGGATGCTTTTAGCACCTGGGTAGCACGGTTTGTTTCTGTAAACTTATACGTTGGAGTTGCTTATTTAATCCTTTACGTTGTTGGAATGCTTCAAAAATACGCCATGAGCGTTGAGATTGAAAAATACAAATCTTTAGTCAATGGTAGTGGGGACGCTATGGAGAAAATGGCATGGTTGGCAGGAAACGGAGTGTTGAGTTTTGGACTTGTAATTGTTGCCTTTTTTGTAGGCGCTATCGCTATTACTACAGTACCAAGTATAAGCACCTGGATAATCTCAACTTCTGGTATTTCTTCGGCAGCATCAACAGCAGCCCGTACAGGCTCACAGGTTGGAAGAATGGCATCGGCAGCCGTTTTCAAAAAATAACTTTTTCTTAATCACAATATGGAGGGCTTGGATTTTTTCAAGCCCTTTTTAATTAAACCGTATTTACCATGCTAATTAAAAATATAGAGAATAAAATAAGGTTAGCCTTATTTATCGCATTAGGAAGCTTTATCACATCTATTATTATAGTGGTGATAGTTTCTGTATCTGCATATAAACAGGTAAGCAGCGCACGGGAAAACATTTATATCCTCGATAATAATGTACCCATCTTAGCAAAGCAGACCAATATGCAGCTTAACAGACCCGCAGAATATCGGGCGCACATTGACCTTTTCCATTCTATCTTTTTTTCGTTAACCCCTGATGACAAGTATATAGAATACCAAATGAAACGGGCTATGTATTTGGTTGATGAAAGCGGAGCATTACAGTATAATAACTTAAAGGAAAAAGGCTTTTTCAACTCTATCCTTTCTTCAAGTTCCGTCTTAACACTGCAAACCGATAGCATTCAGCTTGATATGGTTAATAAACGCTTTATCTACTACGGAAAGCAGATCATTGATAGGCGCAGCTCGACGGTGACACGCTCACTGATCACTACGGGCAACCTTAAGGATATACCAAGGAGCGATAATAATTCGCACGGAGTTTTAATAACCAATTGGAAAACACTTGAAAATAAAGACTTAAGCAATGTTCAAAAGAATCAGTTCTAAAGTTGACCCTGATGCAACAGTTGCAAAGGAGATACGCAGAGAGTTTGGAAAGTACTTTGACCAGGCAACCAATAGCCGGAATAGGTTTTTAAGTGCATACCCTAAGCAAATTTTTATCGGTATGGTTGCCCTGATCATTATTTCGGGCATTGTCTGCTTTTTAGTTTTAACGCCCGATCAACGGCAGAAAGAAAAGATGCCTGATTTCTTCAAGGGTACTACCCATGTTGGCAATGAGGTTACAGACGGTGTGGGACAAATCATTGACCTGGGCACAAAAATATCGGATTTAAATGCCCTACGAAAACAGGTTGAGGCAGTTTTAGCAAAGCCTAAATTAACTCATGCAGATACGCTTTTTTTAGAAAAGGCTATTCTGCAATTGGAGCAGAGTAATAAACCACGTAATCAAAAGAAGCCATGAAAATAGATTTTAAAAAACCGAAGTATGTTATACCAATTATAATACTTCCCTTCCTTTTCCTGTTTTTTTATGCTTACAAATCATTTAGTAAGGATGAAGAAAAGACGGTCGAGAATAAGCCTGAATTACAATCGAACGTAGCAAGCGTTTCCGAGGATATTAAAAAACGGGAACTGGGGAACAAGCTTGATGCTTTTAAAGACCAGTACAAAGCAGGTGACGGTTATACCGCAGTAGGCGCTTTGGAAGAAGACCCCACAGCATCAGGAGTATTGGAGGGGCAATATAACGACCGTGAGAAATATGTTTTGGATAGTATCGATGCAGCATATAAAGCCCGGTTTGGAAAGTCTCCCAACGCCAAAGGCAGCAGCTATTCAGGCTCTGGCCGAAATGCCATTCCAAGAAGTATGTCAGCTTATGAAAACAGGGGAAGCACCAACAGCTTAAGCCGAGAAGATCAGGAGTTAGCAAATGCCCTATCCAACTTGAAAGGAACAGGTAATTCCGGCAGGTCGCAACAGAGCGGACAGAATCCAAAGGAAAAATACGAAGACCCAATGGCCTTGTTTCGCGATCAAATGAAGCTTATCGACAGCGTAGGTAAAGCGAACGACCCCGATTATAAAGCCCAAAAAGAAAAAGAATCATTATTAAATAAAGTTGATAACCAAGTAGCCAAACTACCGAAGCTGGATGTAGAGAAAGCTTCAAACATGAATGATGCTTTTAATACTGTTCAGGTGGCTAAGAAGAACGATTTTATTAAAGCTATTATAGATCAAACGGTCACAGGGTACGCAGGTTCAAGGGTTCGCATCCGCTTGTTAGAAGATATTAAAGCGGGGAAGCACCTAATTAAAAGAGGCACATATATCTATGCCCTGATATCAGGATTTGACCAACAACGGGTAAAGTTGACCGTAACGTCTGTTATGACGGATGATAAGATACTGCCAGTAAAGTTAGAATTGTACGATCTGGATGGTATGCAAGGGCTGTTTGTTCCTGCATCTGCTTTTAGAGCCTTTACAAAGGAGGTAAGCGATTTGGGTTCAAGTGTTCAGATGCAGCAAGACCCTTCAAGCGCAAATCAGCTTTACATGAGCGCCTTATCTAAACTCTTTACCTCAACTTCTACGGCCATATCCAAACTTATCAGGCAAAATAAGGCAAAGTTAAAGTACAGCACTTTTGTGTACCTCATTGACCCGGACGAATTAAAAGAACAACAACAAAACTACTAAAGCATAGACCCATGAAAAAGATACTTATATTATTATCAATGGTTTTCCTTTTAGCATTCAATGGCTATTCGCAGGAAAAAATTAAAGACGGTACATTACAGAAAAGTAAGCTCGAGAAGATTTACATAACACAGGATGTATCACTACACTTTGTATCACCAGAGCCTATCCAATATGCTGATATCTCCACAAAAAGTATGTTGGGTGATCTGCCAGTTAAGAATGTTCTAAGAATCAAGTTCATTCCCGATAGCGCAAAGCAATACGGTTTCGTAAACCGAAGCCTGGGCATAGTTACTGTTGTTGGTGAGAAGTTTATCGCCCAGTACGATGTTTGGTATACTGAAAATGAAGAAAGTGTTCAAACGCAAATTGAAATCCTGCCTCAGAATACAAATCCTTTAAACGTTGGCAATATCCCAATGTCACAAAACGATCTTCATAATTATGCTTTACAGACATTAAAGAAAGGAACCAAGACCCACGCCATCCGCTCGTCAGCTTATGGAATGGATGCACAGGTCAATAATGTGTACACGGTTGATGATTATGTATTTATTGATGTGACCTACTCAAATAATACCAATCTTAAATATGACGTTGACGAGTTCCGCTTTAAAATCGATGATAAGCGGATTACAAAGGCCACAAACGTACAGTCTATTGAAGTCAAACCAGTTTATCAGCTTTATGATAAAGCTTCATTTAAAAAGACGTATAGGAACGTTTTTGCCTTTAAGAAGTTCACTTTTCCCGATAATAAGGTTTTAGCCATAGAACTTACTGAAAAACAGATATCAGGCCGAGTTATAACACTACAGCTTGATTATTCCGATGTACTTAACGCAGATACCCTATAATGAAAAAGGCACTTTTATTTGCCTTTATATTTATGGCAGCCATAAATGTTAGGGCGCAGAACGGAACCAAATTTTTCAGCTTAAAAGGTGGTTGGGTTGCAAAAAACGCTTTCACGGGAACATTAAGCTTTGATGTGAGTACGAAGTATTTTAACCAAAATGAAATCTACGCCGAATACTATCAAAACCATAAAAACCATGACCTTAAAACCATCATGGGTGGATTTGTCCTTAAGCCTGTTATGTTCCGAAGCGGTAATACCGCTTTGCGGTTCAGGTTAGGTGCAGGAATAGGCTCTACAACCCGAAGGTTCGTTGCAGCCCCACAGCTTGGGTTGGAATACGCCCGAAGCATCGGAAAGGGTTTTGATCTTCTTATCATCAACCGTAATCAGGTGTTGTTTTGGGGTGATAAAGCCGACAAATGGCGCATAGGGATTGAAGCTGGTATCAGGATACCAATTAACTAAATCTATTGATATGGAACACATCATAAAACAACCCCCAATAATCAGGTCGCCACATCTTGGTTTAATCGCAATGGGCATCTTCCTTGTTATTTTATCCCTGATAGTTGAACCGTACATTACGCTTAACAGAACTGGCGTAATCGTATTTGCAATTGCTTTTGGGCTATTAATGGTCGAATGCACCTTGTTTACTGTCATTATCCGTTCGATGATTACCAAAAAGACCAGGTTAGAAAGTTGGTCAAAAAAAAATAAGATCATAGCCTCTATTGTTATTGTCGCAGCTTTTTCATGGACGCTTATGCTGTATGAAATCTGCAAGGTCGTTTATTATAACGTATTTGCTTAAAGGCTGAATAGCCGAATCATGAAGAAAGATGGTAAGCAATTGCCATCTTTTTTTTACCCTAACTTTTATTTAAAATGGAAGAAAAAAAGGAATTACAAAAGCTGCATGGGATGCTGCAATTTGTAGTGTATCTGTTAATTTTCTTTGAGATCATAATATTTGTCTACGCAGACAGAATGTTTGTTTCAGGAAAGTTCGGTAATGGTTTAGCCCATATTTTCGAAAAGCTGTCGCACTTGGCGATCTATAAAAACATATTTTATAGCAAGTTTACCACCTTGGTAATCATCTGCTTAGTTTCTATCGGCACCTTAAGCAAAAAGAAGCTTGAATTAGACCCGAAGAAACATATTGTCTACCCTTTAGTAATCGGCTTGTTACTATTCTTTGGCAGTATATGGTTTTTGAATCAGCATGGAAAAGATGCCTTCCCTTATACCTCATGGTACAATATCGGATTTATCGTTACTTCATTGGTTGGGGCGGTTCTTATTCATACCTCAATGGATAATATTTCAAAAATCATACACAGTGGATTTGGTAAAGATGAATGGAATATTGAGGGTGAAAGCTTCATGCAATCGGTTAAGGAGGACATTACCCCCTATTCAGTTAATATACCGATGCAGTTCTATTACAAAAAGAAAGTTCATAATGGCTTTATAAATGTAGTAAACCCGTTTCGAGGAACCATCCTGATAGGCACACCTGGTTCGGGAAAGTCATTTGGTGTAGTTAACCCCTTTATCCGGCAAATGATAGCCAAGGGTTATACGATGTGCCTGTATGACTTTAAATTTCCCGACCTGGGCCAAATCGCTTATTACCACTATCTATTAGCCAAGCAGAACAATAAGATTAAGGATTACCAGTTTAACGTTATCAATTTGGATAAAGTTGAAAAGAGCCGACGGATAAACCCATTACGGGCAGATTATATAGAAACACTTGCTGATGCATCCGAAACCGCAGAAGCCATTGTAGAGAGCCTACAGAAAAGCGATAGCAGCGGGGGAAGCGAAAAGTTCTTTACCCAGTCCGCAGTAAACTTTTTAGCATCCTGTATATATTTCGTTTCAAGGCATGACAACGGCAAGTACTCGACATTTGCGCACTTGTTGGCATTTTTAAACAGGACTTATGAAGAAATATTTACCTGTCTGAATACCTATCCCGTACTTGAAAGTTTGCTATCTCCTTTTGCTTCGGCCTTACAGAAAAAGGCATACGATCAGTTGGAAGGTCAGATAGGAACTTTAAAGATTTTTATTTCAAGGTTAAACACCGAGGAAACCGCCTGGGTGTTTTCAGCAGATGATTTTAATTTAAAGATCAGCGACCCCAAACACCCATCCATATTGATTTTGGCAAATAGCCCTGCAACTCAAAATATCAATTCAACATGTTATTCTGTAGTGGTCAACCGCCTAACAAGGCTGATCAATACCAAGGGTAATTTGCCTACGGCCATTATAGCGGATGAAGCACCTACCCTATTTATTCATAAAATTGAAAACCTGATATCAACAGCACGGAGTAATAAAGTAGCCGTGTTGTTAGGCTTGCAGGAGTTACCCCAGTTGAAGCAGCTACAGGGCAAAGACACCGCTACAACGATAACCGCAGTAATCGGCAATGTTATATCTGGTTCGGTTCGGAACAAAGAAACATTGGATTGGTTAGAACGGCTTTTTGGAAAGAAAAAACAAATTGGCGAGGGCTTAAGCATCGACCGTTCTAAAACATCGGTATCCCTGAATGAAAAATACGACCCACTTATCCCTGCCGGGAAGATAGCCCAGTTAGGTACAGGTGAGTTAGTCGGCTTGATTGCAACGGATGTAAACAATGATTATACAGGCAAGTACACCACATCTAACGTTCACTGTAAAGTCAATCTTAATTTAGCAGATATACAGCGGGAGGAAAAAGGCTATCGGGAGTTACCAAACTTCTATGACTTTAAGGGCAACAAAGCAAAAATCTTAAACAGCAACTTCCTTAAAATCCGCAAGGATGTAGAAAACATCATTCAATATTATTCAAATTAATGCTATCATACCTAAGCCGGAGCATCTGCAGATCAGGGCAGCGCCCGAAGTTAAATGATAGCAAATTTTTCTGCCGGCATTAAGATCCTCAGCTGATTTTGATAGCATTTCTAATTCTAGGAGATCTTCCGGAAGAAAGTTAATGATAGCAGTTTGGTTCTCTGCAGAGAACCTGGCACATCAAATTTGATAGTATAATTCATTGGCCGCCCGGTTGATCATTTACCTTTTTGATAGTAAAGCTTATGAAACACTTTAAAATTTCCTTTATCATCTTTTTTCTTTTTGCCGTAAATAGTTACGCCCAAGACTTCAATTCAATTATAAGCGTAGAGGAAGTTAACACCGTAGCAGTTAAAAAGAAAAGTATTGTCAAGGACACAGTTGTTAAACTGAAAATCATCAAAGACACCGTTTACACTTCTAATTACTTGCCCGAACGTGAACCCCTTGAATTGTCCTGTTTGCCTTTGGCAAATATTAAACTCACTTCTGGATTTGGGTACCGCATTCATCCTATACTAGGAAATCTCAAATTTCATAACGGAATAGACCTTTCCGCACGTCAGGCAGATATCTATTCGGTGCTTCATGGAACTGTTGTAGTATCCAATTATGATAATATTATCGGCAACTATGTTGTAGTAAATCATGGATTTTATGAAACCACATACGGCCATTTAGCGGTACGATTTGTCAAAGCCGGAGATTTGGTAAAGGCCGGAACTATAATAGGCCGTAGCGGGAGAACAGGCCGTGTTACTGGGGAGCATTTACATTTTATAGTAAAGTATAAAGGCCAAAGCATCAATCCCCTTCCATTTCTAAGGGAGATTTTAAGCGTCAACCGCAAAGATCAACTAACCGAATTTTTAACTAAAACAAGTGATTATGTCAATTAAGACCAAAACAGAAATTTCATTGCAAAACAAATTACAGCTTGTGGCCGAGGGCGCAAGTGTAGAGCTTAACAAAGCCGAAGCGGAATTGTACGGGGTAGATGTTGCAGACGTGCTACCTGATGAAGATTTGGACGACGAGGGAAAGGAGGCGAACGATGGCAACTGAAACGAAAAAGATGTATGAGTTAGTTGCCGAGAAGATCATCGAGCAATTAAAGCAGGGTATTGCACCTTGGCAGAAGCCTTGGAATAGCGCAGGAACCGATTATAGCATGCCTTATAACGCTGTTACAAGCAATCCATACAAGGGCTTAAATGCTTTATATCTCCATTTATTCAGCCCTTACCAAGACCCACGTTGGGCAACTTTCAAACAAGCTGAAAGTGAAGGTTGGCAGGTACAGAAAGGCGCTAAGGGATTTATGATAAACTTCGTGAAAACCCATGACTTACGAACTAAACTGGATGAAAACAAACGGCCAGTTATCGGTACGGACGGTAAGCCTGTAAAGATCAAGGTAGAATTGAATAGCCCCATTGTTACCAAAGCCTGGGTGTTTAATGCCGAACAAATTAAAGGAATCCCACCTTTGCCAGTTCGGGAGATAAAAGACAATGAACTATGGGGAAAGGTTGCAAGGGTGGAAAGTATAGTAAAAGCTTCCGGTGCAAAAATAGAACACGTTGCAGGTGACCGGGCTTTTTATACTCCACTATTTGACAAAATAAACATGCCGGAGCGCCCCCAGTTTGAAACAGCCGACCGTTACTACTCGACCCTGCTTCATGAGTTAGGCCATTGGACAGGGCATCATAGCCGTCTTGATCGTGAACTGGTAAACAAGTTCGGCACTCCAGACTATGCCCGAGAGGAATTACGTGCTGAAATAGCTTCGATGATCTTAGGTAACGAACTTAAGATCGGCCACGACCCCAAACAACATATTGCATATGTGGATAGTTGGATAAAGGTCTTAACCGATACCCCTTATGAAATTCATTCAGCAGCAGCAGATGCACAGCGCATATTTGATTATGTAATGGCCTTTGAAAAGAAAATCGAGCAAAAGCAGGAAGCCACCAAAGCACCCGAATACAATCCGAACACGCTACAAACAGGGGACGTTATCAAATACAACGGCACCAAATACGAAGTATTGGAAGCTGATAAAAGGAATTTCCTCATACAAGATTTATCCAATAATCATAAGGTGCAGCTTACCGTAAATGACGGTCTTTTCAATTCCTTGGTTGAAGCCAAAAGAGCTAATAGAAATACCATTTCGATATTGAGTACGATTGAAAACAAAGTAAAGGAATACGATTATAGTATCCCGACCGCAAAGGAATTGGTTGCCCAGGAGGATAACAGTTCCAAAAGAAAAATCTAATTAAAAAGCTTAGTAACATGAACGAACAATTAAATAACCAGTTGCCTTTAAAAGACCTTGAAAATGTAGGTCTGTATAAAGAAGGCTCAATCACAATGGACAGGGAAAATATTAACGCTTTAAAGCGTGGGAATATGACCGGCCTTGTAGAACTCAAAAATGTAAAGGGTAATGATGGGTTTGAAATTGAAGCAATGGCAGCCCGTTTATCTGTAGTAGATCAGAACGGCGAGAATAAGCTAAGGATAGACCCTGTTTACAAGTACGTACAGAAACACCCCCTTTTATCCGAAAAGGAACATGAGCAGCTTGTTAGCGGTGAGGTTGCCAATATAAAAAAAGAGGTGATCGATAAAGAAGGTAATGCAGCCTCTGAAATAATAGAGTTTGACAATTTGACAAACCAGTTTTTAAGCTATGACCCGAGGAAGATAAAAATTCCTGTTGCCATCAACGACGAAACCCTGTCGCCTGAAAAGAAACGCAAATTACGGGAGGGAGAAGTTATTACCCTTTCGGACGGTACAGAAGTTCAGTATAGAACGGCTGATAAAAACGGCCTACGCTCAAATCGAAGTGCCTTAGTTTTATCACTGCTAATAGACGGTGGTTTAAGCTATCTATTGTTTACCGGAATAAACCGTTTGATGGGCAAACAGTCAGCCGAAGAACAATCTTATTCAAAAGGATATCTAACTGCCTTAAAGGAGGTCGAAAAACAGTTAGAGCGCAAACAGCAAAAGTTTCCTAATGATAAATCCATAGCGAATGAGATCAATGTGGTTAAGCATGAATTTAGTAATGCATCGGCAATGTCACCTGCACAATTGGACACTTTAAAAATCAAAGATGCAGACGATGTAAAGAACGAGAAGAACGTTAACGACCCCGATCATGGTAAAAATAACCCAGTAGGAGAAGATGAACACGATATCGAAAATTCACGAGGACGAGGCAGATAACACGTTTATTCCTTTACTTTCAGTTTTAGGCGTTGGACTTGCGGTCCAGCGCCTTTTTGTTAACTCGCTGCATTTTGACCATGCCGGAAGGTTGGTTTTTAATTACTATGCTAATGATGATCTTAAAGATAGTGAGCTGTTTGGCTTTAAGACCGTAAAGCTTGCCTGTACAAATGGCCTTTGGTATGCCGGAGATCAACATAAACCAACTAACGTTTTTCTGTTTTTTTCAGCAATGGAGGCAATCGCTTTTGCCCATCTGAATAGTTCAAAGTTTAACGGTTTTGGCCATTGCCTGTTCGTCGCTTTAGGCGTTCGCCCCTCAAAACAACAAATCGACCTGCTTAGAAAGCAGTTTAGAGAATGCAAATTTCATACGGTTTTTTCCAATGATTTAATCGGTAAAGTTTATGACTGCAAAGCTTCGCTTTGGCTCACAAACAAAGATTGCTCTTTTACCCTTGCGGATGACATTGTAACTGTTACTGCCGTAACAGAAAATGAATCGCCCAAATCAGTGATTATTGGCCGGAGCCAATTCTCTTACTTTTCGTTTCACAGGCAGTTTGGTAAAAGAAGCAATATTAAAACACATAAGCCGAACGACAAAAACCATTTGTCGTTTTTGGGCTACTTAGTCCAAAAGAAAGGCTTTTAGAACGAAATTTATTTATATCAATATATCAATATATAAATATCTCATTTTATGGATAAAGTCGCTAAATGCCCCGTTTGCAATCAAGGAGACTTGATAGAGGGCGCTAAAGGTTATATGTGCAACCATTTTAAAAGTATGGACGATAAGTGCAGCTTTATGATTTTTAAGACCTACTTCGGTAAGGAAATGACACGGAATATTGTTAAGCAGCTTGCCCATCATAAGGAAACGGATTTCTTTGATGACTTGGTTAATAAAGATAATAAGCAGTTTTCCGCAAAGTTGGTGATTGAAGAAGGGGCTATTAAGCCGCATTTTCAGCATAATTCTTTAGATACGCCCTGCCCTAAATGTGCTAAGGAAGTTAAAATTTCTAACAAGGCGTTTATTTGCGAAGGCTTTTTTAACGATAAAGAATGTGATTTGTATATCAACAGGAACATTGCAGGTGTTTTTTTGTCCGAAAATGAGGCCGAGGTTCTTTTGAACGGTAGTTCGACGGATTATAGGACGGATTTTTTGAGTAATAGCCAAAAGACTTTTGGGGCGAAGCTTATTCTTGATGATAATTTGCAGGTTAAGTTTGATTTTGAGATCATTAAATGCCCTAAGTGTAAGACAGGTAGCGTTTCGGCTAATCATAAGGCGTATGGTTGCTCGAATTACAGGAATGATAAAATTAAGTGCGAATTTACCGTTTGGAGAGAAATTTCAGGCAAGGAGATTACGCTTAAAGATTTGTTGGATTTGTGCCAAAAAGGTACGTCAGACAAGACAAAGTTTAAGCCTAAAAATGGCGACGCATACACCGGGTTTTATAAACTGGATAGCGATTATAAGCTTGAAATAGTTAAAAATTCCTGATAAAATGATTTGGGCATCACTACGGTCGGGCTATCTGTTCATATCTTTTTGCCCCCCCATCACCCTTCCATTACACAGCAAAAAGGATAACCACTTCTATCCCTGATGCTCATTTAATAGAGTTCTTTTAAAGATTATTAACCATAAAACTATGTAACATGGACATTATCCCAAATCCGGTTCAGGTCATTCCACCGAGTCCTGAACAGAAAGAGCTTTACGAAGCTCCCTTTAAAGAAAAGGCGGACACTACAGTCGCCCTTGAAAAACCAAAACTTACACACGAGCAGTTAACTTCAATTCCAGATGTGATCGACGGTCACCAGTTATCGGCAAAAGACAAGTACGATCTTCTTTTAGACGCCCTGGTTGTAGATAAAAACGATCTATACTACTTTCTCGATGATAAAGGGTATATTATCAGACATTTTACCCAAGAACCGACAGATAAGGAAAAGAGATTTGTTAATTTTGAGGATGTAACTTTTGATATGAAGAAAACTCAACTTAACGATCAGAATTTTGAATACCTTAAAAAAAGCCTTAAATACCTGGGCTTTGGGGAAAATCTCAATTCTGCATTAGAAGTTCGGTTAAAAGAGGGTTCGGATAAATTTACCTTGGGCGCTTCGGCTGCATTTAGTACGCCAAACGCTAAGGATATGGTAAATTATGAATTGCGGTTTAGTAAAAGCAAAACAACCGACAACTATTTTTTAAACGACTATCAGGCTACCCTTGAAAAAGGCAATGCCAACGGCACAGTACAAGATCCTGTAAGCCGTGTGTTCACTTTAAATAAAGGGAACGATATAACTGCCAAAGAAGCTTACAACCTTCTTTCAGGCCGTTCTATTCAAAAGAATGCGGAAATCACAGATAAGCAGAACGTTACCGAATCAGGGGAGCCAATAAAGCGTAAGGAAGAAGTTTGGATGAAGCTTGATTTTGAAAAGAAGAACGATCAAGGCCAGTTTTCCTTTAAAACCTTCTATAAAAATTACGGCTTTGACCTGGATAAAGCTGTTACCACCCACCCAATAAAAGAACTAAACGACCCCGATCATAGGGAACGGTTAATGTCCTCTTTAAAACGTGGCAACCTTCAATCGGTAACCCTTGAGAAGAACGGCACCGAAGAAAAGGCTTTTGTAGCTGCAAGCCCCCAGTTTAAAAATCTTAGCCTGTATGATAAAGACCTAAAGCTTGTGTACGAAAAACCACAGGATATAAAGGTTCAGAATCAGGAAGATAAAGGCTACCAACGAAGCCGATAGTATGAATAGTATCGGCATCCCAAATCAGGAACGATACTTACAATTAAGCCCCACCATTTCCTACTGCTTTTTATCAGTCTTTGGATTGTTATTTATTGCAGTGGCGTTACTGGTCGGGGCTTTTTGGTTAAACACACTCTGTTTACCTGCAATTGTAGTATTGGCTATGGCTTTCTATCGGTTCTTTTATATCCGTCTAACGCTTTATATCCTTACAGCAGAAACCTTGAAAATAAGGACTGGGATATTCAGCTATACGCTTGTAACACTTGAATTGTATAGGGTAAAGGATTATGTCATCAAGCAAAACCTAATAATGAGGATTTTGAAAATTATGACCTTGACCCTATTTACCACCGATAAGCAAGACGTTGTAATTGCCCTAAATGGCATCCCTCAGTCAAACCTGAATGACACGATCAGGGATTTGGTACAACGAGCGAGAGCAAAAAGTAAAATCATTGAAATCAATTAAATTTTAAAATTACCACCTATGAAAAAGTTATTAAGCCTTTGTGTATTAGCATTGATGTTCATTTCATGCAGTAAAGACTACGACCCTGATGTACAAACAAAGTCGGAAAAGAAAGTAAATGTTGAAGTAGAATTTTCCGGCAATTATCAAAACTACCAGTTACTATTTACCATTAATTCATTAACCAAGGGCGAAGGCGCTTTTGTTGAGCCGTTGATAAGCACCCCTGCAAATACCCAATGGACACAGGTAATTGCACAAGGAAATGCTTATAATTATATAGCAGATTTGACCAGTAATAAGCTTGTTGTAGAGAGCAAGGAAGCTGTTAACAGGCTGGGTTTTCTTTTGTCAGCCACACAGACCAAAAACACCGATGATGCCTCGCAAACACCTATAACAGCCTTAATAAAGGTGTATGCTGATGACAAGCTGATTGAAACCTATACTTATAAAGCGTTACCAGTGGGACAAGTGACAGAACCCGTATCCAAAAATTTAGACATTTCAGCATATTGATTTTTTTCTTTTAGCCGTTCCGTTTAGTTAGATCACGGGCGTTGGCTTCGGCCAACGCCTTTTTACGTTTTATACTTTTGCTACTATACCGTTCCCTGAGCATCCGCAGATCAGGGCAGGGCACTTCCCTAACTGATAGCATTATTTGAATTGGCCTCCAGGCGCCGCTTGTGATTATGATAGCATTTAGTTTGTCTCGAGAAGATCCGGAACATTCCTTTCGATAGTGTTATTCATTGGCCGACCGCCTGATCAGGGTTCATAATGATAGCACCCGAAATTAAAGAAATCTTCATTGTAACGACTTGGGAGTTACCCTAATCAATTTATATACAAAGTTCGGCACTAATTCCGAAATGTGCCCCTACCCTCTGTCTAACCACCAAATCCTTAAAAAACAAAATGGGTATCCCGAAGGGAACCCACCGCATTTTCTTTTTTAAGAATTTGCACGTATTCGGTCTTATTGCCAGTGACGGGTACATAAATCAATTCAGGTTTATGTTAAAATTTAAGATATGAATACTATTAAATTGGATCCAGAATTAGCTAAGAAGTACGGAGTTGAAAACCTTGAAGAATATGGCGACATGTTGATTTCCTGTTGCGAATCAGACGATCAAGCAAAACTTAAAGAAATGGCAGACGCATTATCTGACCAGGAAGCTAAGGCAATTGGGGATGAACTAACAACCGTATTCCACTATGAAATCTTAAACAGTGATGAAACCGAAGAACAATTTTTAAAATCACTATATCTGAATAGAAGCCCTAAATAGGGCTTTTTAAAATACGGGAAACTGTAAAAATCATATTTTCAGAGGCGTTACCTTTGGGGCTATTGCAAGTCGATCTACATTTTTATCAAATTACAATTAATTATGGAAGTACCCGCAGAAAGTAAAAAATTGATGGAAAGCATTATTGGCAAGGCTACCCAATATGCGGACAGCACCTATAAGAATGTAGATGATGCTCGTATTGCTGCAAAAGGATTTGCAGTCGGTTTTCAGGAAGCTTATAGTGAAAAAAACGCAGAATTGAAGGAGATTAAGGGCATTGTAAAGGCGCTTTTACCAGGCACAGGCGCAATACCACCTGAAAAGCTAAAAGTTCTCGAGGAATTTATTGCAAAAAAGGATGCAATAATCCCCCTATGCTATCGATCTAAGATTGTAGCAAATTCTTATGCCGGCAATGAGATCCGCCACCCACTTTGATAGCATTAAGTTTACCTGAAGATCTACCAGGTTATTAATTATGATAGCAATTATCTGTTCAGCCTTGGCAGAACGCTTCCAGTAACCGCTTAAATTTTTAGTATGCAAAGGTGGAACGTTGCTATATATCTGTCAAGGGTATATAAACGGTTCGTACCTCACCGCCCTTGACTGATATGCTCACAGTTCCTACACCCATGCAATAAAAATTTAAGCTTTATTGTTATGGAAATGATCATTCATCAAGAATTTTTAACAGAAAATCACTACACAAAAATCATTGGCAGTACAAAGGTAGAACTGCATTTCAGGTTCAAACCATTTAATGTACTTAAAGACAACGGCCTACCTTGCATATCACATTTGCAGGTTAGCAGCATCAATCAGGTTACAGGTAAAAAAGACGGCAAGTCACATTTCTTTCATCCTGAATCTTTATACGGTTACACCTGCTTTGAAACGTTTGCCGAGGATGCCATCAAGCACTTTATTAAAGAACAATACATCGTAATTGATGCGGAAGTACAGTATTCCCTTTTCTAACTACTGTATGGTTTGATAGCAAAAGTTATTCCTGGAGAAAGTCCGGGTCTGACTTTTTGATAGTAATATTTTGTGGCCAGCTCGTGCAGCTTCGCTTCTTTTGATAGCATTCCCTATATATAGAGGGGGTGATTGTTTAAAGGATATCATTAGGGAGTAATCATATTATTAGTTTAAATACAAAGTTCGGCCCATAATCCCGAAACGTGGGCAGCCCTCATTGCCATTCCGCACCAAAAAATTTAAAAACAAAATGGGTATCCCAAAGGGAACCCACCGCATTTTCTTTCCAAATTTTTTGCACTTATTCGGCCTTAGAGCCGGAGTGACGCATGTAAACTAATTCAGGTTTACGATTAAAATTTAAGATCATGGAAGAATTTAGGTTAAACAGCACTTACGAATTTAATCAGTTTGCAGGAGGTTCAGAATCAGTTTATAAGTACACTTTCGGAATCCACATAACCCAAGGAATAAAATACCTTGCTGATACTTACGAATGCTACTGGTTGCTTGATTTAATCTGTATCCATTCAAGGGATATTAAGGATACCCAGGAGTTTCAAGTCTGGATATTAAAGCGGCTGCAAGGCAATCATTTCAAACTTTCAGTTGAAGATGGAAACAAGAATGTCATTAAGGAAATTGATATTCGCTTTTCTGATTTTAAAGCTGATCTGGTACACGTTTGGTTACAAAATGATTTAATATACTTACCGAACGAACACTAAGAATTAGCCCCTTAATGGGGCTTTTTTTATGGTCAGCATTCCAATAGGTCGAAATACTATAATGCTGTTAGAGTTATAAACATAACTACCCGCCCCACCCCTTAATGGTTTTGGACTTTAGACAGCTAAAATAAAAAATGCGTATTTTTACAATTACACTTTAAAAAAATCCAATCAAAATGTTTATTGTTTAAGATATATTGATATCTTTGTATATTGATATCATTATTTGTGTTATTATGGAAAACAACGTATTATCAGATAAAGCCAAGGAACTAAGCTACAGCCTATCAAGGGTTGATAGAAGCGTTGCAGATAACCTAATGGATATTGATAACAGCTTTGAAGGTGATGCCCAAAACGTTTTGGACTTTATCATTTTCATGAGCAAGAAGATTAATAACAACCTGTTTGGCTATACTAAGTTTACCATAAAAGAATATAGCGATTTTACAGGGATAAGCGCACCTAACCTTTGCGCTGTTCATCCTGATATCGTCAGTGGCCGTGTCAAGGCGCCAGTATATGAGGGACACAAATTTGAAAGTGTGCTTGATTATACGCTTTATCGGATGCTAAGAACCAATATCCTGTTTTCAAGGGTGCATGACTACCGAGAAGATGGAAAGATCATCAAACTTGAAAACTTTCCTATTCTAAAAGACATTTATTTGCAAAGCGGTACGGTACTGGGAACAAAGAAAGTTTATGAAGTACGCCTTTCTGATGTAATTATAGAGGGCTTCGTAAAACGATATTATACGCTTGACACCACCAGGCTTCCGGCCATTGGCAAAGGCAAGGGCGGGCATTCCAGAAAGAAGATTTACATTTTTCTTAATAAGGTTTTTCATATCTATGCATCCCAACAGGGCAAGGTTGATGTTCCCCTGTATTCCGTAGATCACCTGGCCGATATCGCAGGTGTTCGATATATGAAAGAAACCGATAAAAAAGGGAACCCAGTAGAGAAAGAGCCAAAGCATAAAAAAGAAGCTGTCAGCAATATTCTGAAATCAATCTATAAGAATATCAATAGTGACAAGAAGTTACTTCACTTTTCATTTGAGTACAAGTTTGTAAGCGGAAACGTCGAAAACAAATACGTTGAGGATTATCTGATCAAATTCGATTTTACCTCAAATATGCATCCCGAGATCATGCAAAGAATGTCGGTAGATCATAAGCTAAAATTAACGCTTCTAAAGGACTTAAGGCATTTATTTGATAGTATATACCCGCAGGAAAGATTAAGCAGAATTACAGCCTTTGAGAAAGAGACAGATGCATTTCAAAGGTGGCTGAACTCCACTGATGCAGACCTTCAAAAAAAGGTCGAGGTTTTAAAATCGGTGTATTTCAAAGCCAACGAATGGAATAAAGCCAAACAGCTTAAGGACAGCGAGGCAATACGAATGATACATGAAGGCTTTTTAAGCATTGAGCCGACTATGGGAGCATTATAACATACCGACTGGGCATTATAACTTGTCGACCGAGCATTATAGTATACCGACCCTACCCTACTTTGGCATTATAGTATTTCGACCAACTGTTATAACTTTTCGACCTTAAGCTGATAACCATTATAGTATTTCGACCAACCGTTATATCTTTTCGACCCTGAAAGGCCGCTATTATAACATACCGACCAACAGGAAATTAAAAAGGCTATTTCCAGTTCAGAAACAGCCTTTTTTTTAAGAACCATTATAGTATTTCGACCATTATTATATCTTAATAGCATAATCAATATATATAAGGATTTTGCTTCGCAAAGGGTTTTATTTTTCTCCCTTCGGTCGGCATCTTGGCAAAGCATATCAGTCGTTTTAAGCGCACATTTTTACAGAAGCGGTAAAGATTCCGTAAAAGTAATATTAATCCGGCAGAACGCCTAAATAATAGCTTGAATGCGGCTTACCCGACAAGATGATTAAACAGCAAAAAGAAAAAATAGAAATGAATTTTATGCACCCTTATTGAAAAATAGGCTGTAAACTGGTAAATATGGCTTCTCTGCCCTACCAGATTGATTATTATTAAAATTTACCTTTCGATTTTATAAATGAATTAAACAGCTTTATCTGTTCTTCTCTTTCCCGGTTCGTTTTAGAAGAACCTGAACCGATAGACCAGGCAAATATTATCCATACCAACAATGCAAGCGCAATTAAAAAAGTAGGATGATCTGAACCTAAAGCACCTATCATCAAAAAGAAGCTAACTATTGTAGCCACTAAGAATTTTCCGAACCCAGTCATAACCTATTGCTTTAAGTGAATAAATATTGATATAATTATATCAAAGTATCTTTATATAAAGTTACAAAAGATATGTCAGTTAAACAAGGAAAAGGATAATATTTTTATATAAAGATATCAATATATCAAGATATTTTTATATCTTTGGTTAGCGTTAACCACTAATCTAATTATCATGAGCGTATTAACAGTAAGAACAACAGAAAGTGACGATCAATTAATAGAAGAACTTAAGAAAAAGTACGATATACCAGTCGCAACCAAAGCATTATTATTTGCTGCCCAAAAATGCCTTGCATTGGAAAAAGAGGTTGCAGAACTAAAGCAGGAACGCCAGCAGCTTAGGCAGAAAACCGCAGATTACAGGTCTGCCAGTTTGGATATTCTTAGCGGATTATCGCAGCTTACCAAATTAACAAGTTGATATAATTACATATTGATACATAGATATTAATATATTATTTAGATTTTATTTTATGAAAGAACATGAATTGCAAAACCATCCACTTTACAAAAAGGCCAAAAGGAGTTATTATTTCGAGCGTTGGAAATGGGTAGCCTGGAATGCTTTTATATCTCTTGCCCTATTCTATAAACTACGGCGACATTATGACACTTTTGAAACGGTACTTTTCTTTCTCACGTTACTTGCTACCATTTTTTTATTAGCTGTAATGCCGAAAACCAAGTTCGAAAATTCAAGGGAATGCCAAGAATTAAAGGAAATATTAAAGTGATATACTGATATCATTATATATAAATATCAAAATATAAAGATCATGGACGACGAAAAATATGTATTTGAAGTAGAGCATTTCGGTAGGTTGGAAATGAAAGGAGAAAACGTATACAAGGCGTTAGAAATTCTCAAAGGCGAGTTAAGTCCCGATATTCAATTTAAGATTTTAAAAGCGCATGTTATTAAGAATAATGATTTTTTGATTGATATATCTGAATTTGTTGCAACCATTTAAATAAACAGAATGAATAAAGAAATTATCGAGGTAGCGTTTACTGATATTGAAATTGGAGACTACCTAATTAACCTGGGGGAAGTACTTGAGATTGACGACTTGAATAGTTCTTCAACATTAGTGATTAGTAGGTTTGACCAAAAATATGTATTTAAAACTACCCTTCCGAACCAATTTATTTGATTAAGAAAGTAAGTACTTTGCTATTATAGTAAGACCGGAGCATCCGCAGATCAGGGAAGCGCCCCCAGTTAAATGATAGCATTTTTTTAAGCCGACTCGAAGATCCTCAGCTGATTTTGATAGCATTTCATTTGGCTGCAGCGAACCTGGTTAAACCAAACTGATAGTAAAAAGGAGTTATTGGTTACCTTTTTGCCTGATGAAGTATTAATGGATACCTTTGTTATATACTAAAATCTATTATTATGAAAACATCGCTTATCGCCTTACTATCAGCAATCATACTTTTAGCTTCTTGCAGCAATGATCAAAAAGCAGCAGGAGAAAACGGTAGAGATACAGTTTCATCGGTTGATACATCAATCAAGGTAGATACCGTTAAAAAGGATACCGTTGCTGTAAAGAAATCTAATAGGGAAACCGAAGAGCAACGAGATCAGAAAATCATGGATGATATCCTTAAGAAAAGAAAAACAATGAAATAACGGTTTAATAATTATATTTAGAACTCATGGACTTAGTAAAATTAATAGATAAATATAATGCATTAGGCATAGCCGATGTTGTAGACCATGAGAAATTCAACCTAATTTCCATTGTTCACCACTCCACTAAAATTGAGGGTTCTACCTTAACAGAACTTGAAACAAGGGTTTTACTGGAAGATGGTTTGACACCAAACAATAAAGCTCTACATGATACCCTCATGGCTACCGACCATTATGCAGCTTTGTTATTTACCTTAAAAGAGGCCAGAGAGAAAAGGCCGATATCCTTAGAATTATTAAAAGAAATTAATTCGCTTGTCATAAGAAACACTGGTCAAGTTTACAATACCATGTTGGGCACAGTGGATGCAACAAAAGGTGAATTACGGTTGGGTAATGTTCAGGCGGGAAGCACTTACTTTCCTAACTATAATAAAGTAGTTCCACTGTTAGACGATATGATTGGTAAAATGAGGGATTTAATGAAAAAGCCTTTAAAACAATCCGAGCAGATCAATCTTTCTTTTGATGCTCATTATAATCTTGTAAACATTCACCCTTGGTATGATGGTAATGGTAGAACATCGAGATTACTAATGAACTATGTACAGGCTTTTTATGGTTTGCCTCTTGCAGTTGTACATAATGAATCAAAGCCCAGTTACATTACTGCCCTAAACGAATCGCTCGAGAAAAACGATATCAAATTTTTTAGGGATTTTATGAGCAAGGAATATGCAAAACTGCTAGAAACTGAGATCAGCAGGTTTGAAGAAATTGATAAGCCAAAAAAGGGCAGGGGATTTACACTTATGTTTTAAATGATATCAAAATATAATGATATTTAAATATAAAAATATCATTATGCCAAACTATCTCCTAAAAACAAATAAAAAAAACTTGCCTTTTGATATCAAAATATAAAGATATCTTTATATCTTTATATAAAATATTACAATATGGTACAGTTAGCAGTTGAACCCATACAATTACCAAACCTTACGGCGCAGGACTTAATTGAAGAATTTACCTATAATCTTGGTAGGTATTCCTGGGCAGACCTATTTAACGTTTTAGACTACGAAATAACCCCTATAGTAAAAGTTATTGTTCGTGCTGCCATCCATTCAAAGGAAAGTGAAAATCCTTTCAAATTGACCTTAGAACGTGCTATAAGCCGTGTTAAACAAATCCAAAATACTAAGCGTAAAAACTTTGTTCGCAAGACTTTTAAGAAGTGGGGCTTATTCGGTATGCAGGAAATTTTAAAGCAATATCCTGAATATCGCGAGGCCATGCTACCAGGAGATTTAGTTATCAAAAGAAAAAAAGTTAAAGACAAAAAGACTAAACCAAGGAACGATTTTAGGGCAAGGCAATTGGCAAAGTACGACATAGCTTATCATACCACCGACAGCAGCAGCAAAGAGTTTAATAAGATTTGTGAGCGGATTGCCTCATTGACCTCTGCCGATCTAAAGAGAGCACCAATACTTTTAACGGTTACATTGAGCGGAGAAAAATATCAATATTCATTTCACTGGAATACTGATGAAAGAGAGATTGAAAAATTTCATGCACTTGCTAATAAGGCAGGAGTGACACACGAACAGTTGTGCCAGTATAGGACAAATTCGCTAATTAAATTCTAAATTTATAAACCTTAAAATATATAGATTATGGGTACTTCCAAATTTTATTGCAGGGATATTTTCAGCTTCTCCAATCAAGAAATAGTCAAACTGGTTGATTTCCTTTTTAATGATATAAACTTAGACAGATTAGCAGGGTATCTTTATGAAGAACGGCCATCATTAACCCGGACATTCAATTATCGCAAGATCGAGGTGTATTCTTCTTACTATGACTGGGCTTACATCGTGAAAGTGACCTATCAATTTGAAGGTTTAGACAGAGAGGTATCGACAGGTTTTTTAATTGGAATGGAAGGTGGCCCAGGTGACGAACAGATGTATAGCAGGGATATTTATATCCAGTCAGTCGGAGGTTTTTTTAAAACAATGGAAGGCCAAATTTGGGAAAAAGGCGTAGCGGATGATTTTGCGATAGAAGTAGATTATTCAGTTTATCAGGTTTACGTAAGAAAGCTTCAAGATTTTTTAAACGATACGCTTAAAGTTTGGAATGATCAGTTAGCCGAAGATAAATACCAATGGAACCCACAGCTTAAGGATATGTTTAAAGACAACCCAGTAAGAAGCTTTATCGTTGACGAAGTTAACATTTCTGAAAGTGTTTAGATGCCAGCTTATTATTAAAGACAAATTCACCATTATAACATTTCGACCGTATGCTTTTAATAGGATTTATAAAAACAAAAGAACCAAAGGCGCTTATCAATCCGGTAATGTGCAGGAATGAAACCGAGGTCTACACTTGGTTAGCCAGTTTCTTCAATGATGAAAACTTTAGCCTGGATAAGCCAATTACACAAGAAAGTGTAAACGAATCGCTTTTAGCTGGTGCCCCTGTATTGGTTCCTATAAATGGATATAATGTTGCTATTATGTTTGGTGATGACGGAGTTATCCAAGACAATACCGAGAGATTTGTACATACTGATCTTTTCAAGTATTCAGATTATATGGCAAATTAGCGGGTCAGTTGTTAAATACAAGATAAAAATGGAAAACGAAGAAGATTTTTTGATGGAAAAAGCTGATGCTGAATGGCAAAAGCAGGAAGAACAAGAAAAGCGCTATGACGAACACGAAAAATATTTGGAAAGTCTATCAGAAGATGACGTTGATGATTTGTTAGCGGAGGATGCCGAAAGGAAAAAGCAAAACAGTATGAAATGGGATGCTTCTAAAAACAAAAGTCAAAGCTACGATCCGTATAAGGCTTATAAATTTAACAATGATTAAACTAAAATATCGATGGCAATAACCTATTATAGTATTTCGACCGCTAAACAATCATCACATGCATACAGAAAAAATATTTGACGAAAATGGACAGGGCTTTACTCGTGTTTTTTCAACTGATAAAGTAGAGAAAGTAAATCCAATTGAATTTTATAAATCCGCTGAACTCGAAAAAAGAGCTATTGTTTTGCATGACTTGTTAAGTGCTAAAGACCCATTTTTAGCGTCAATGGTGAGCAGAGATTTTTATATAAAGAATGCTAAAGTAGGTTTGGAAGAGCTTTTTGAAGCATTTGAAAAGACAAAGGTGGATGGTAGTTTATTAGAGCTACTAAAGACAAGTCGCAAAAAAGACCAAATAAGATTATTAAAAGGTATCAAATTTAATCCAGACGAACTCATGTCGCTCATTTTTAAATCGTATTCTGATTTCGGATTACTATACAGTAAGTATTTATTTGAAAATTTACCGGCAGGATTGGAAGGGAAGAAACTGCCAAAAATGTTTCGGATGAAAGAAGACGGTTCTATTGATAAGGTAGGAGAAACAGATCTTAGTGATGGCGAACTAAAAAATGTTATTGAGCATCGAAAGGTGATCGTTTCCCATTTCTTTGAAAATGATGATCTATGGCACTGCTTTTTTATAACATATAATAGTATTGGCGGAAAAGAAAATTGGAAGGATGGCCAAGCGCATTTTCATTATATCTCCAGTGCGTTCGGCATATCTAAAGAAGATTTTATAGAAAGTATGAAATCAGGAAAATATAAGTCAACCTCAGTCCATATAGATTTATTAGATTATGGAAGTCAAACCAAAATAGATTAATAGGGTTCATTTATACTCTAGTTCCGTCTGTTTCACCTGTAGTACTTTAAGAAAGAATGATCGTTTCCCTAATTAACAATAAAAAGTCTTCAATGTCAAATGGTTTTTGGATGTGAGCCTCAGCGAAGCTTTCTTCCGCTATTTGAGGTAAGTCATTACGAGTTGAACTCATGATAATTGGAACGTGCTTCGTGTCAAGGTTACCTTTGATTGACTTGCAAATTAGCGAACCCTCATTGTTCAAGCCATTATGTAATAAAATAAGTGCAGGTTGATAATCTTTGACTTCTTGAAGATCAAAAGGCTTTTGAGAAACTAAGAAATCATAACCTTCATCTTTTAGCATAAAAGTGATTACATCGATAATTGCAGGGTCTTTATCAATCACTAACACTTTTTTTTTCATAGATAACCTTTTTTGGGTGTAAATGTAACCCATAAATTGAATAAAATATTATTTATAGTACCAATTTAGATAAAGCAAAGGCAGTATTATACCTGCCTTTGCTTAGTAGAACAACGCTCTTTAAAGTCTTTGAATTGGTTTATACATTCAAAGTAATTTCGCGCTCTCTAAAATATTTATCAAGAACCTCCACTGATCCCAACGAATCTGCCAAAGCAACATAAGTATCTGGTCGAAGCAAGTAAATTGCGTTTTTTTCCAGGCCAGCTTTGTGATGTAAATCATCCCAGGCAAAGATATGAAGTGGAATGTTTCTTTGATCACACCAAGCTTTTAGATCGGAATTTGCCTCTCCATAAATATGCACCTGCCAGCAGATTTGTTTAAGAGACTCATAATTATCTGCGCCTGAAACTGGTGCCCATGGCAGGCGATCGCCACCCTGAACAGTTCCTGCTTTTCCGGAACTTAATGGGCTTTCATGATAACTAAGTGTAGTTTGCGAAACGATGCGAAACATATATTCACGTACGTTTTCAATTCTATAAGCCAAACTCATAAAAATGGGCGCAATACGATTTCTTACGAAATCCGCGAAACCACCTTCGGCAGTAGCAAAGGTGAATAAACGATCTGTTGTCTCCACCAATTTATGAGCAAACGCCTGACGTTCTTGTTCATAACTGTCAAGCAAACTATCCGGCGCTTGTCCTTTCAAAACGGCTGTAAGTTTCCACGCAAGGTTAATCGCATCCATGATGCCGGTATTCATACCCTGACCACCTGCAGGACTATGTACGTGCGCTGCATCGCCGAGTAAAAATGCACGACCACTGCGGAAATTATCTGTGACGCGATGATGAACCCTATAAGTAGAAAACCAGTTTACCTTATCGATTGTAATATGAAGTCCATTAATTGCTTCGTGTCCTACATCTTCAAATGTCAAGTTTTCGGGATGCTCTGCACGTTCATCACGAACTATACCGATTATCCGGTATTGATTGGTTGATGTGTAAGGCATCAATAAAACAAATTCCGACTTATCAAATGCAAATTGAGCTTCTCCTGCTGGATCAACTCCACTAGCTGTAACATCTGCAACATAAAACAATTGTTTATATGTACCGCCTTCAAACCCACTGCCGATCTGGTGACGGATGGGTGAACGTGCACCATCACAAGCTGCAAGATATTTAGCTTCGCAGGTTTCTTCCTGGCCATCCTGATGCTTCAAAACCGCAGTGACATAATCTCCTTTGTCCTGGAATGATATAAATTCTGTCTGGCGCTCTACTTCAACGTTAAGTAGTCTTAGCCGCTCCACTAGAGTCTTTTCGTGGCGATCCTGAGGATAAACAAGTACGAAAGGGTATGGAGAAATATCACCTCCGGCATCCAACAGTTTAATATGGGCCTGACGTTTTCCACGTGCCCACATATTCATGGCCGGGGTTTTATACCCAGCAGCTACCACTTCATCAGCCATGTCCATCTGACGATAAAATTCCAAAGTGCGCGCCTGAACGGCCATGGCACGAGAGGTTTCACCGGGTCCACTGCTTTTGTCGATTATCCGCACTTTAGTGCCTTGTTTGGTTAACCATATTGCAAGCGCAAGTCCCGTTGGACCTGCGCCAATTATTAAAACTTCTGTTTGTACCATATCTGATTATTTAAGTTAATTATTATTCGTTTACTATTCCCATCGCACAGAACTTATCAATTCGTTGTTGTACCAGGAGATCTGTTTCGATTGTATTTAAGTGTTCAATGTCCCTAATAAGGTATTCTTTTAGCGTACGACCCATTTGAGCGTGATCCTGGTGCGCACCCCCCAGAGGTTCGGGAATTACTCCATCAATCAGTTTATTATTAAACATGTCTTTAGAAGTTAATTTAAGGATTTCAGCTGCCTTTTCTTTCTGATCCCAGCTTCTATATAGAATAGATGAACAGGATTCTGGCGAGATTACAGAATACCAGGAGTGCTCAAGCATATATACCCTGTCACCAATACCGATCCCTATCGCTCCCCCAGACGCCCCTTCACCAATCACAACACATATAATGGGCGTTCGCAAAATGGACATTTCGTAAATATTTCTTGCTATAGATTCACCTTGCCCTCGCTCTTCTGCTTCAATCCCTGGATAGGCTCCCATTGTATCGATCAATGTAATAACCGGCTTATTAAATTTTTCTGCCAAACGCATTAACCGAAGCGCTTTCCTGTAACCCTCAGGATTAGCCATTCCGAAATTATGATGTTGCCGCTCTTTCGTATTTCTTCCTTTTTGATGGCCAATAACCATGACCGTTAGGCCATTAAGGGTTGCAAAGCCTCCAATAATTGCCCTGTCATCCTTTACATATCTATCGCCATGTAATTCTATGAAGTCTTCAAAAACCATATTGATGTAATCAAGAGTCTGGGGCCTTTCAGGATGGCGGCTCATTTGCACCTCATTCCAACCAGATAGGTTTTGATAAATATTGTGGCGCGTATCCTCCAATTTTTGATTAAGATCATCTAAAGTGGCCGACATATCTATCCCGGTCTTTTGGGCAACCTGGTTTATTTTTTCAATTTGATGAACCAGATCAGCAATAGGCTTTTCAAAATTGAATGATGTTTTAATATCTTGCATATTATAGTTATTGGTCAGATTAATTTTAATAAAATCGAAGGAGTGTAGGTTTGATCACAATACCAAAGCGTAGCATGCTTCGGCTGATCCTGTAATCGATCAGACTTTCTGCATATCCCTGCCACCATTGGAGCATTAGATATTGGTTTGCATTTTTACGAGGTTTGAAGCTTAATCCAGTCATCAGGCTTCCCTTGGTATCCCATTTAGAACCCTTCCTTCCCAAAACATCGAATAAGAGCTTGTCTTTTTTGATTGTCCAGCTGAATTGGGCTTCCGAATAACCGACATAACGGGCAATGTCCGGATTATCATCAATGGCGAATGGTAAAACAACTTTTAATGAGCCGGTGATAGAGGGTGAAAAAATATGCGCGTAAGTTAAGCCTGCATAATTCCAACTTCGCGAATTGATACTGTCACGACCATTAGATTCATGTTCAAGGCTTAAGGAGAAAACGCCGCTCAATGAATTATTTTTAAAAATCGGACGGATTAATTGCAGGGCGGGATTATAATTAGTTTCCTCAAATGGGCTGGAGGATCGGTAAATGTCCCAAAATGATTTTTGAGTATAGGTTAAATAAAAGTAGGCTCCCGCGACCAGCGGTTTGTTTAAAAGTCTTTGTTTGAAGCTAAACTGAAATTTCACATCTGAATTATATTTAGAAGGTTTTTCATTTAAAGCTGTTCCTGTAAGGAGATAATTGTCTTTATAAATGGAAAAGGCAGGTGATTTGCTAAGAATAAGTGCTACAGAATCTTTGGTTACCAAATACTGAGCATTCGCTCCAAGTGAAGCAAACGTTAGGAAAATTCCGAGCGTCACCCTAGATATATGACTGTGAATTAAATGAATACGATTCATACCTAATTTGTCTTTTTGTAGTTCAAAATTGCCAAAGAATTTAGGGCGATAGCAAATCCAATCAGATACAGAAACTCCCATTTAACATCGGCCATTCCGCTGCCTTTAAGAACAATCAGCCTGACAACTGTGATGAAATGTGTAACCGGGGTGAAGTTGGACAGTTGCTTTGCCCATCCAGGCATACTATCGGTACTGGTAAAAAGACCACTCATAAGCATAAAGACCATCATAAAAAAGAATGCGATAAACATTGCCTGTAACTGCGTATCGGCGAAAGTGGAAATCAATAGTCCCAAACCGAGTAGGGCGATCAGGTATACAGCCGCGAACAGGTATAATACCAATAAACTGCCTGCCGGGAAGATGCCATAGACTACATACATGACGATCAGTCCAAGGGTAAATACGATCATGCCCACTATCCAGAATGGCACCAATTTACCTACAATAAATTCCCACTTTTTAATAGGTGTCACATTGATCTGTTCAATGGTGCCGATCTCTTTCTCTCGTACAATGTTAAGAGCAGTTATAAAACCGCCAATTAGGGTTAGTAGAAGCACTAATATGCCCGGCACCATATAATATTTATATTCGGCACGCGGGTTAAACCAGTTCTTGCTGGTTACAGCAATAGTTTGCATAGGAGCTACTGTACTGTTGGGTGTTTTGATATTTACATCAAGACTGGTATTAAAGTCCGCGATCACCGCCAGTAGGTATCCGCCTCCAATAGCTGATTTGGTACCATTAATTGCATCGACTGAAAGGTTCACTTTCTGACTGCCTTCCCTGATAAGGTTCCGCTCAAAGCCCGACGGAATTTCCAGCACTAAATCAGCAGCGCCATCTTCAATCAGATTTAAACCACTTTGATAGGATAAAGGCGCATCTATGATCCGGAAATAACCGGATGAGGCTATCTTATTTACGAGCTTCTGGGAGTAACTGCTATGATCATGATCAACATATGCTACATTGATGTTCTTTACCTCAAAATTAGCCGCCAGGGGCATAATGATAAGCTGAAAGACAGGCATGAAAAACATCATGGCTAATATGGTCTTGTCCCGGGATATTTGCCTGAATTCTTTTTGCAGGATAAATCTTAAAGTCTTCATGATAAGCGGATCTTAAAGTTTTTTAAAGCGAGCCCTAATAAAGCACCGGTCATTCCGATCAGGATCAGTGTTTCTTTCCAAACATAACTGAAGCCAAGGCCCTTTAACATAACTGCTTTTACAATAATATAATAGTACCTTGACGGTATGATATGGGATACTGCCTGGAAGATCCACGGCATATTCTCTAAAGGAAACATAAAACCGGTAAGCAACATCGTGGGAAGCATCAATCCCATCATGGAGATAAGCATGGCCGTTTGCTGGGAATTGGTGACATTAGATATTAATAGTCCAAGCGAAAGACAGGTGATAATAAATAAAATACTTTCTGCGAATAATAGGATAAGGCTACCTCTGATCTGTACATCCAACAGAAAGACCGACATTAATAAAATAATAACCAGATTTATCAAGGACAAGGCAAGGTAGGGCACTGCCTTTGCAACCAGTACCATGATGGGCTTGAAAGGTGATACCAATAAGATTTCCATGGTACCCATTTCTTTTTCACGCACAACCGCCACTGAGGTTAAGGCAGTACTTACAATCATGAAAATCAACGCGATTACCCCGGGAATGAAGTTCAGCGAGCCATTTTGTTCTTCATTGTAAAGCTGGCGAATTTCGGGTATGATTTGGTAGGGAACTTTTGCACCAGGATTTAATTGTTGCTGATAATTTCCTATAATGGCAGTTAGATAATTGGTTAAGGTTGTTGCAGTATTGGGGTCAGCGGCATCAGCTATGATCTGAACCTGGGCTTTTCCGGTATGATAAAGGTCGGAACCAAAATTAGGTGGGAAAATCAAAGCGCATTTAACGCTGCCATCTTTGAACATACGTTCGATATCGGTATAACTACGGGCGGGTGCCTGCATTTTAAAATAACTGCTGGTAATCACCTTATTTACGATCTGACCGGAATTGATGTCGTGCGCATTGTCCAGTACCGTAATCCCGATGTTCTTCACCTCACTGCTCAGCGCAAAACCAAACAGCAGAATCTGTGCAACCGGCATCCCAAATAGGATCAATAGTGTCCGGCGGTCGCGGAATACATGATAGAATTCTTTTCTTATAAATACCAGTAATTGTTTCATTTAATCTCCTGATCTTTTGGCACGTCGTGCCAGTTGGTAAAAAACGTCATCCATGGAATGGGTATTAAATTGCGCTTTTAGCTTAGTAGGGGTGTCTAAAGCTTCGACCTTTCCATCCACCATTACAGTAATGCGGTTGCAGTATTCCGCTTCATCCATATAATGGGTAGTTACAAATATGGTTATTCCTGTTGCCGCGGCTGCATAGATCATGTCCCAAAATTGCCGCCTGGTAATGGGATCAACCCCACCGGTAGGCTCATCCAGAAAAACGATTTTAGGGCGATGAAAGATGGCAACGGAAAATGCCAGTTTTTGCTTCCAGCCAAGGGGCAGCTCACCAACTAGTTTTTTAGCCTCTTTTTCAAGTCCCAGGGTAGCTACAAGTTCATTGCTACGGATCTTGATGTCAGGCCTTGATACCCCGTAAACCCCACCATAAAACTCAATATTTTCCAGGATCGTGAGGTTATCATATAGTGAGAATTTTTGGCTCATATAGCCAATATTCTTCTTGATCTGCTCCTGCTGCTTATAAACATCAAAGCCTGCTACCTGAGCTTCACCCGAAGTAGGGTAGGAAAGGCCACAGAGCATACGCATCGCAGTTGTTTTGCCAGCTCCGTTTGCGCCCAGAAACCCGAATATTTCACCCTGATTAACATCAAAGGTAATTTGGTCCACTGCTTTAAAATCCCCGAACTGTTTGCTCAGTTCTTTGCACTCAATTGCTTTTTCGCTCATCTGCTAGAGGTTTAATCATGTCTTTATCACCTTGTTGTTCCCGCATCATGCGGATAAAACTATCTTCGATGGTTGGTGTAATTTGTTTTATCTCCAAGCCCTCATTCTGGTATTGCGCAGCTATCTCTTTCACGCTTTCCTCGTTGCCTTCATCGCTTTCTAAAGTCAGGTGCATAAATTCTCCGAACGCATAGCAACTTTCTACTAAGGCATCGTTCCTTAAGCCCTGCAATAAAGCGTAGATGTTATTTGCCTTAACCGCAAACAACGCTTTGGGAAAGCTTTTTACAATATTCTCTGGCTTATCAACGGACATCAGTTTTCCATCCTGGATCAGCGCAATACGGTCGCAAAGTTTGGCTTCATCCATATATGGGGTAGATACCAGGATGCTAATGTTTTGCTGTTTTAATTTGGCCAGCATTTCCCAGAACTCTTTACGGGAAACTACGTCTACACCAGTTGTTGGTTCGTCCAGAAATAGCACTGTAGGTTTATGGATCAGTGCGCAGCACAAAGCCAGCTTTTGCTTCATACCTCCGGAGAGTTTGCCTGCCCGCCTATTGCTGAAAGGCTTGATCTGATCGTAAATATCTTTGATCAGGTCATAATTCGCCTCTATGGTCGTGCCGAACAGCGTGGCGAAAAAATTAAGGTTTTCCTGCACGGTCAGATCCTGATATAGGGAAAAGCGTCCCGGCATATATCCTACCTTATTACGGATACTCTGATAATCTTTTATTACATCTGACCCTTCAACGGATGCCGATCCGCTATCGGCCAGCAGCAATGTCGTAAGAATGCGAAAGATTGAAGTTTTCCCAGCACCATCAGGTCCAATCAGCCCGAACAGTTCACCTTGTTGCACCTCAAAAGAAACATCGTTTACCGCCTTGACTTCACCTTTATTATAGGTTATGCTGATATTTTTTAACTCGATTGATGCCATTTCATTTATTCTTTAAACCAATGGCATTTATAAAAACATCATCTAAAGGGGAAACTGAAGGGCCAAAGTAGTGGATCAGATTTCCTTTCTCATCTAGAAGGTATTTGCTAAAGTTCCAGTCCGGTGCGTGGTCATTCCATCCATTTAGTGTGCTGCTGGTAAGCCATTTGAACACTGGATGCTGATCACTATGTGGTACTACTACAGCTTTTTTTAGGATAGGAAAAGTAACCCCATAATTCACCTGGCAGAACTGAGCAATTTCCTGATCATTTGCTTTTTCCTGTTCTTTAAAGTCGTTGGAAGGAAAGCCTAGGATGACAAGTTTTTGGCTAAATCCTTCATGTAAGGTCTGCAGCTCGGCATACTGTCCGGTATAACCGCAATTTGAAGCCGTATTTACGACTAGGATCATTTTTCCTGAATAAGACATTAAATCGGGTTTGCTGCCATTGCTAAATATGATCTGTTCCAAAGGGAATGGTTTTTTGGGCGGTACATTTCCTTCATTACTTAGAATTGTCCCGTTTTTTCCCTTTCTTCCAAGTCTAAGAATCAGCGGGTATAAATAACGCGCTATTTTTTGTTTGAATGATGCCATATAATTAATCTTGTGCTGGTGTTATTTAAATATCAGTTCCCCATACATACCGATTTTCAGGTACCCATCATTCTTGACCCGTACTTTAATGGCGTAAACCAGGTTAGCCCGCTCATCTTTTGTCTGGATGGTTTTTGGAGAAAATTCTGATTTATCGGATATCCAGGTGATCTGACCTTCATAGTTTTTATAATTCTTTTCACCCTGGTCGATGCGCACGGTAGTACGTTGCCCATTTTTGATCTGTGGTAACTGTGTGCCGGTAACGTAAGCCCTTAATGTAAGTGTGTCTGTGTTAGCTATTTTGTAAAGCGGTTTACCTATTGTCTCTATCTCTCCCGGCAAGGCATATTTAACCAGTACTACGCCGGTAAGCGGATTAATAACCTGACCTTTGTTGATCTGTTCCTGGTATTGTGCTGCTGATTTCTCCAATGGCGCTTTCTCGCTTAGCACACCACGGTTTTGAGTTGAAATATTGGAAGTGTTTAATTTGAGTTGCTGGCGGGTTACGCTGATCTGTCTGCGTAACTGATCAACTGCAGAATTCGCATCATCCAATTGTTTACGGGTAGCGGCATCCGCTTTTACTAGATTAGCGGTACGCTCACGCTCTCGCAATTGTTGATCAAGCTGAGCTTCCTGTACGGCAAGCTGCCTCCTAACCAGTTCAGCCTGATCCTGAGGGTTAGTGGTTTTTTCCTTTAATGCAGCAATGGATGCTTCCGTTTGTTCTTTTTGAAGCACAGCGGTCTTCACATCAATCTGACCTACTTTATCACCAGCTTTCAGCATTTTGCCTTCTTCTGCAATAAAAGATAATAACTGCCCATTCTGCTGAGCAGAAACGATCACTTCATCCGCTTCAAAATTACCTGAAGCGTCAAAGTCGTCTTTATGACTGCATGAACTTAAAAGTATAGCAGCGGAAACAAATAATATTAATGGTTTCATATCTGTTGGTTTCTGATTTTAATTTCCTGATTTAGTATTTCTGGTATATTGTGCCTGTAATAGCTGAATGCGGTGCATAAGTAAATTTTCCTTTGCCGCATTCTCTGCATTAACTTGTTGGATATATTCATGTGTAGTGATCACGCCATTTGCCAGTTGCGCCTGTGCAGATCTGGTAACCGATTCCCTTAAGGCAACCGATTTTTCATCTTCGCGGATCAACAGGGTGTATTTGTTTACTTGTTCATCCTGCTGTGTCACATCAAGTTTGGTATTTAACAGGAAAGTCTGCTGATCAGCATCAACCGACCGGCGGTTCAGATCCAGTATTTTTTTCTGGTTACCCAAGGTATAAAGACTACTCAGCGACCAGCTCATGCGCAAGCCGGTGACATACCAGGAGCCAAATTGGTTCTCAATAATATTAAGCGTAGGCCTGCCGTAAGCGCCCTGAAAAAATGCACTGAATTGGGGCAGATAGGATGACCTTAATTGTTTTTCCTGTGCATCGTAAACTGACTTTTGCAACTCGTATGCCTTTAATTCCGGGCGTTTAATTTCGCTGGTAGCCACAACGGGTGAAGGCATTATAAGGTATTGGGAAGAAGTCACCTCTTTACCAATGAGCAAGGATAGCATTTTTAGATAAGCTGTTTTATTTGCTGCATACTCAATGCTGCTCATATCGGTACCGGACACTTCAGCATTTAATTCATCGACGTTGCTTTTGAATGCTACGCCATTATTATAGGATGCCTGTGTTTTCTGTGCCTGAGTTTGTAGATTTGCCTTATTAAGCTCGTTTTGTTTTAATTGTGCATCGATTAAAAGGATGGAAAAAAAAATGCTATTGATCCTGTCTTTTAACGTGTACAGGTTAACCTCGACATTCTGCTTTTGAAGTTCGGCGTTTGCCTTGGTCACCTCTTTTTCATAATGGATGCTCCCCCCATCAAATATAGTCTGACTAACATCACCCTGGATTTTATATTGGTCTTTGCTGATTGTAGGTAACGTTGCGCCAGGAATGCCATTTAAGGCTTGCGGAAAGCTTATTGTCTGTGACTGATAAGATGCTTGACCGGAGAAAGATACCTGAGGAAGGTAACGTTTGTTTGCATTCTGCAGGGTAAATTGCGCAGACTTAGTGATAAGATCCATTTTTTGAACAGCAGGGTAGTTTGCTCTTGAAAGTTGGTAACAATCCTCCAAAGTGAGCTTCTCCTGTGCTTCTCCTTTAAAATGTGTAATTAAAATGATAAGTGGTATTAAAATATAGTTTCGCATACTGGTGAATTGTTTTTTTGTTTTAAAAAGTTGTTCAATTTCCATTCGTGTGATTATAAACTTGTTTTAAAAAGTTGTTCAATTTTAGGCCAAAAAAATTTTAGCTTGCTACGATAGCATTAAGCCATATAGGGATCATTTTCTTACGATCTTCCATAATCTCTATAAATTCTTCTCTTTGAATTCCAAGTAGGGAAATAACATTCTGTACTTGAAATGGAAAAATAATTAAAGCTAATAAATTCATTAAGATATTTACCGGATGCACTGTTTTTTTGTTTTTTTCTACTAAGCTGAACATTTGTTTAACGAAGGATGAATTTAATACTTTTTCACGCTTTGAAACAATTGCAGGTATCTTATTTGAGCCGGACAAAAGTTCACTAACAATAAACTTAGGAAGATCAGGGTTTTCTAATAAAAGGGAAATATAGTGCTCTGCAATAAAGGAAAATTTATCTTCCAGAGACGTTTTTTCATCATTTAGGACTGGAAAAACTTTGTCAAATAAGCTATTAATATTCTCAGTCATAATTTGTTCAAATAACTTTTCCTTACTTCGGAAATAATAATTGACGAGAGATAAATTGATATCAGCCTCAGCAGCGATATCTCTCAATTTGGTACCTTCGTATCCCCTTTGCGTAAAAATTTTCCTCGCTGCAATGAGGATCTTTTCTTCAGTTGAAGAGTCCTTCACTTTTTTGTCAATCTTTATGTCCGAGTTATTCATCTCAGCAAAGGTAAAACTTTTTTTTAAAATTTGAACAACTGTTTTAAACACTGTTCAAATTTTCCTTTTTTATAACTTTGCGTGAGATGTATAAAATTTAAGCTATGTAAGGGTTTAGAAATAATATGGATTACACACAAATTGCCTTTTGGTAATAATAAATCTGATTTATATTGAACAGATTGATTTATTGAGCTTTAAGTTTTTCGATAAAGGTTAACACTTCCTTTATATTTTCCAAGTTAGCAATATAACCTTCCGGGTGGTCAAAACGATGAAATTCAGCAGTCTGATCTAAATCTAGCGCAATACTTGCATGAAAGGCTGCTACCACTTTGATTGCTTCGGGATCTTTAATAGGCAAAACCACACCAAAAGTTCGCTTACTTAAACTTTTTAGTGTAAAAATACTCATAACACATTCTAGCGCGGGATTAGAAACGAAATGAGAACCTTCGTTTTCTTCTTTGAACGGGCCTAAAAACCATGCTTTAGTTGGATATATGTCAGCATCTGGATTCTTGATTTGTCCCCTTACTTGATCAAAGATCGGATCTGTAATAAATGCATAACCATATTTTTCGAAGCATTGAAGATATGCAGATTTTAAAAGTGCTACCTCAAGCCGTTTAAAGCTAAATTTGGTCGGATAAAATTCAATGTTCATCAAAGGATTTCCTTCTGAGGGCGATATGGCACTAACAAAATTGTCCAGTTTGTCTTTTTTGTTATGCTTATAGGATTGTTTGACCTTTATGGTTCCGTCATCATGTACCGTTACCTCGCCTTGGGTTGTTTGTCCATTCTGTGAAAATCTTGCGTGGAAATTGCTTCCAGGAATGAACTTGTGCTTGTCAATATCAAACATTCTGTTGAAAAGTTGTACATCAATCTGCTGTCCGGCTGTATTGTTGCATACCTTACAAGTAAGGATTGTTGGTTTGCCCCCCAAGGATTTAGGAGGAACGTCTTCGAGGGTAAGGTGGTTTTCCTTTGTAGTATCTAGGTCATCCACTGAAAATGGATTTAAGCATACTGGACAGATAAAAGTTTGGTTATGAGGTAAATCTAAGTGTGGTAATAACCCGTTGTCATGCAATAGATGAAGGTTTGCGGAATATTTATCAAATAATTTTCTTCTTAGCAGCTGTCCTTGATTCATTCCTAAGTAGTTATAGTCAGGATGGGTAATACATTAAATGTGTAAAGAGTCCATTTTTTTGTGGACTCTTTACTAAGCGTATTCTTTTTGTTGTTCTTCCAATCTAGCTTTATGTAAATCAAAAGCTGTTTGCATGCCGTACCAGTATTCAGCGCTTGTTCCCAAAAATTTACCAATTTTTAGTGCGAGTTGTGCGGAAATGTTTCTCTTGCCCGCAAAAAGGAGGCTTAAGTTATTAGGTAAGATTTCTAAAGCTTGGGCTAGATCTTTTTTTAAGATTTCCCTCTCTTCGATTTCCTCTAATAAAAACTCTCCGGGGTGGAAAGCTTGAATCTCTATTTCAGCACCTTTATTATTAAAGACCTGATTGTTCATATCTAGTAGTATGTTAATCCGCTATGCCCAATGCATAGCGGGTTAGTATCAATAATCGCAAAGCGATTAGTTATTATCCGTAATGATTGTTGATCTCTTCAATCTCCATTACTTCAAGACGTTCCTCTTTGGTTATCAAAAATATAAGCCTAAAAGCTTTATTTATTCTAATCGAGTATTTGCCTAAATATCTTTTTTCTTTAAGCTTTTCAAAATGCAAAGATTTAATTGCTCTTAAATCTTGTGTTCCATTTGCCTGCTTAATCTGGGCAATCCTTTTTTTGAAACCTAATTCAACTTCTTCAGGATATTTCATCTTCCCAGTATTTTTGTTTTCTGCAAGTACACCTAGATACTCGTCAACAAACTTGATTTTCATAATTTACGTTTTTAAATTTTTTGTATTCATACTTTCCGATCTCATTAAACTATTTACAATTAGGACTATTCCTAATCCATTGCAATTATAACGAAAATTTTAAATGTATCAAAATTTGATAAGTATCTTTTTTTGATAAGTATCAAAAACTGATAATATTCTGACAAATCCGCTTAGTGAACATCACGAATTTAATGTTTGAGGATATAACAAAACCAATATTTACTATTACAGAAAAACGAACGTTTAATTGTAATCTGCTGTAACCGATCAATAGTCGGTTTTTTTTGGCTATTTGATATTACAAAAAACTATTACACAAAATGATTACACGTAACAAAATTATTGATACCTTTAAATGTAAAGATTATGAATACCAAAAATGACTATGCAGCTTTAACCGCAAAGGCTGTAAGGATTAAATCTGAAATTTCTTTACTCGATTACTTTTTTAAACTTGAAAGTATCGGGGCGCTTCGGTATGATGGAAAAAAGGGAAAAGAATACTTTTTTGGTTTTGACCATCAAAAGACAGGTTCAATAAGTATTAAAGATCAGGCCAATGTTTGGTATGACCATGCCCTGGGAGAAGGTGGCGACATAATTAAAGCGGTTCAGAAATTCGAGAACAAAACTTTTGTAGAGGCCATACAGCGCCTATCTAACAACAT